>CALKMY010000001.1 GCA_938091275.1 Candidatus Nanopelagicales bacterium
GGACGAAGCGCGAACGGTTATCGCTGATCGGCTCCTCGGTGAGGATGGGGCGTTGACTGATGAGCACTGTGACTGTTCCTTCCCGCGACGACCGCTATATGACGTCGCGTGTTTGACGATCCCCGGTCCGCGGCCAGACCGAGATGGTGCCTACTTGGAGTACAGCTCGACGATGAGCTGTTCTTGGACAGGGGTGTCGATGACCGCTCGTTCAGGTAGCGAGTGAACGATGATCCGCATCTTGGAAGGAACTACTTCCAGCCAAGCCGGAACAGTGCGCTCGCCTACCTCGGCGTGGGCCACGACAAAAGGAGTCATTTCTCGGGACGAGGGCTTCACCTCGATGATGTCGTTTGGAGAGACGCGGAAGGACGGGATGTCGACCTTTTTCCCGTTCACCAGGAAGTGTCCGTGGTTCACCAACTGGCGCGCCATATCTCGCGACTTCGCGAAGCCAGCACGAAAAACAACGTTGTCGAGCCGTGATTCCAGGATCCGGAGCAGGTTGTCACCGGTCTTACCCGACTGACGGTTGGCCTCTACGTAGTAGTTGCCGAATTGCTTCTCGAGAAGCCCGTACATACGTACCGCCTTCTGCTTCTCCCGAAGCTGCAGCAGGTACTCACTCTCCTTGGAACGTCCTCGCCCGTGCTGTCCCGGAGGGTACGGACGCTTCTCGAAAGGACATTTCGGCGAATCGCACTTGCTCCCCTTGAGGAACAACTTCATCTTCTCTCGGCGGCAGCGCTTGCAGTCTGCGTCGGTGTATCGCGCCATAGCTTTCTTTTCTCCTTATTCCTGCACGCGATCAGACGCGGCGACGCTTCGGGGGACGAGTTCCGTTGTGGGGCACCGGCGTGACGTCGGAGATGGATCCAACTTCCAGACCGGTCGCCTGCAGTGACCGGATCGCGGTCTCCCGACCGGAGCCAGGACCCTTGACGAACACATCGACCTTGCGCATTCCGTGCTCCATCGCACGGCGGGCGGCAGACTCAGCCGCCAACTGCGCAGCGAACGGCGTGGACTTGCGGCTTCCCTTGAAGCCCACCTGCCCGGCCGATGCCCAGGCGATCACTGCACCCGTGGGATCGGTGATCGAGATGATGGTGTTGTTGAACGTGCTCTTGATGTGAGCGTGGCCGTGGGCCACATTCTTCTTTTCCTTACGGCGCACCTTCTTGGCGCCGGCAGTCTTGGGGGGCATGTCTATCTGCTTCCTTTAGCTTTCCGTGGACGGATGATCGGGTGACGGGCGTCCCAGCCGGCTAGGCCTTCTTCTTGCCGGCGACGGTCTTGCGCGGCCCCTTGCGGGACCGGGCATTGGTGTGGGTGCGCTGACCCCGGACCGGGAGGCCCTTACGGTGACGGATGCCCTGGTAGCAACCGATCTCGACCTTGCGTCGGATGTCCGCTGCCACCTCGCGTCGAAGGTCACCTTCGACTTTCAGGTTCGCTTCGATCCAGTCGCGCAGTGCGAGGGTCTGGTCGTCCGTGAGGTCTTTGGCCTTCATCTCCGGATCGATACCGGTGGCCTGCAGAGCCTTGGCTGCCTGTGAGCGGCCAACGCCGTAAATGTAGGTAAGCGCGATCGCCAGGCGCTTCTCGCGCGGGAGATCGACACCGATCAAACGTGCCATGGGGCGGTCCTATCGTTTCTCGTTCACGGGGTTTGCTGAGGGAGTCCACTCCGGTCCGCCAAGACCGGTCTTCGGCCCCGTGGCCGAAGGTGTCGTCCTCGTCTCGATGGTTACCACCGAGGGAGGGGTCGGGATTTCCCTTTGTGATGGGTGCGCGAGTTGTCTCTCCCGCTGCACCCGCTACTAGCCCTGACGCTGCTTGTGGCGCGGATTCGAACAAATCACCATGACGCGTCCGTGGCGACGAATCAGCCTGCAGTTATCGCAGATCTTCTTGACGCTCGGTTGCACCTTCATGTGCTCTGTCCGTTCCCTCGCGACGCGCGTTGCGTCGATTACTTGTAGCGGTAAACGATGCGGCCGCGGGTGAGGTCATACGGTGACAACTCCACGACGACGCGATCGTCCGGAAGGATCCGGATGTAGTGCATCCGCATCTTTCCACTGATATGAGCGAGCACTTCGTGCCCGTTGTCGAGCTCCACGCGGAACATCGCGTTGGGAAGGGACTCGGTGATCGTGCCCTCGAGCTCGATCGCGCCGTCCTTCTTGCCCATCTGGTGCCCTTCGCTTCTGCGAACCGGGAATTCCGGCCCACTGACCCGGTCCTCCCGCACACCACGAGGCCACCGCCGTAACGGAGGAGGTTCGAAGATGGACGGGGAAGCCCGATCTCAGCCCACGAAGTCTACGCCCCACGGCCCGGGAGGGCACACGGGGGGCAGATAGGCGAAAGCGGCTCCCCCTCGAGGGTCCTCAGGTGCGCTCGTGGACCTCGATCCCCTCCTGCAGGAGGCGATCTCGGGTCTGGGCATAGAGCGCCGCCAGCATTTCGGGATCGGCCACCCGCGATGCCCACGCCCCCACGTTCACCCGGTCAGCGGGCATTTTCTCCGAGAAGTAGCGCCTCATACGGGGTCGGTCCGACAGGCCAAGAAAATCGAGCAGCTCCCCATAGGTCGCGTCTCGCTCACGAACGACGAGGTCTTCCAACGACACCGTCAGCACCCGCTCGCGAGGTATCTTCCCCAGCGAGTGGTGCGCGCGGCGCATGCGACCCTCCCACCAGGCAATCGCCGCCTGGGGCGTGGATGGACCCCATGGCTCCGCCATGACCGACGCCGCGGTGTCACGTCCATCGCGGACCATGTGCACGAAGAGAGCATCGGTTGCTACCTGGAAGATCCGGTCGGCGCAGACGGCGTTTGGAGGGGATGTGTCCACCCAGAATCGTTCGGACGTCACCCCCTGGGCCTTCATCAGATCATCCAGGAACTCTCGACCAGCGCCTGCCGGGTCTGCCTTCACACTCGAGTGCAGTTTGCAGATCATCTCCTCCCGTTGCTGCGCTGACATCCCCCGGTGCAGGCCACTCGATCTTCCCAGCCGATTGGTGCGCTCCCACCACTGCTTTCGCATACGGGAATTGAATTGCCGCGCCACTCCTCCAGGAACCATCGCCAAGACCTTCACCGTCAACGGAGCATCATCCGTCGGCCCGAGACACACATCCAACAGACCAGCCGAGTCCGTCACACAACGAATTTCGAGGGGCTTGCTCGCACGCACTTGTGGGTGGCAGCGGAGGAGCTTCGCAAGGATTGTTGTGCCACTTCTCCCCGTGCCACCACTGAAAATAGGGCGAGCCACCGACACCGCCGACACGTTACAGACGGGTGCCTTCCAGTGACGTCAACACCCACGGCCCGTCATCGGTAATTGCGACTGAATGCTCCCAATGGGCCGCGGCCGCGCCGTCGGAGGTCACGACGGTCCACTGATCATCGAGTACCTGAACATTGGCAGTCCCCATCGTCACCATCGGCTCGATGGCCAGAGCCATTCCCGCCTCGAGACGGGGGCCACGGCCCGGACGCCCGTAATTTGGTACTGGCGGGTGCATGTGCATCTCAGATCCGATGCCGTGCCCTACGTACTCCTCCACGATTCCGTACCCCCCGGCACCCCGGATGCACTCCTCAACCCCGTGCCCGATGTCGGACAAGTGGCGACCCACCCGTGCCTGCGCCAGCCCAGCCCACAGCGACGACTGAGTCACCTCGGACAAGGCAGAGATGTCCTCGGCGGCATCCGGCATCACAATCGATATCGCGGCATCGCCGTGCCAGCCTTCGATGATCGCACCGCAGTCGATCGAGACGATGTCAGCCGACTCGATCACCCTCTCCCCTGGAATTCCATGGACAACTTCGTCATTAACCGATGCACAGATCACGGCTGGAAATCCGTGGTACCCGAGGAAAGATGATGTTGCTCCATGGTCGGCGATGCTCTCTCGGGCAAGGGCATCTAAATCCGCCGTCGTCATACCCACGGCAATTTCCGACCGGATCTTCTCCAACGTCTTGGCTACAACGAGCCCGGCCTGACGCATGAGCGCGAGTTCGTCGACCGACTTGATCTCGATCGGTTTGCCCTTACCGAACATCAGCCGCCGGAGACAACACTCAGTAGTCGCTCACTGACCTGGTCGACCGTGCCCATGCCGTCGACTTTCGCCAGCAGTCCTCGATCGGAGTACGTCTCGATCAGAGGTGCCGTCTGGTCGGCATACACCTCGAGGCGGCGGCGAAGCACATCCTCGGTGTCATCGGTTCGCCCTTGCTCCTGAGCACGCTTGACCAGCCGTGAAACGACCTCGTCGACGTCCACAGTGAGCTCGACCACAACATCGAGGTGGTGGCCGGAAGAGGTGAGCATGGCGTCGAGCTCAGCCACTTGCTCGACCGTGCGCGGGAACCCGTCGAGAAGAAAACCAGGTCGGCAATCGTCGCGGGTGAGGCGGTCACGCACCATGGCGTTGGTGATCGAATCGGGGACGTACTCCCCGGCATCCATGAATGCCTTCGCCTGTTCCCCTAGTTCCGTTCCCTGCGCAACATTCGCCCGAAAGATGTCCCCTGTGGAGATATGCGGAACTCCGAGTCGACCCGCAAGAACTCCCGCTTGGGTTCCTTTGCCGGCACCCGGGGGTCCCATGAAAACAAGACGCATATGCGTACCTAGCCCAGGAAGCCTTCGTAGTTCCGCTGCTGCAACTGGGATTCGATCTGCTTGACGGTGTCGAGCCCGACACCAACCATGATCAACAGGCTGGTTCCGCCGAAGATGAAGTCGCCGGCCACACCAAGACCTCCGAACGCGAAGACCGGCAGCACCGCGATCAGACCGAGGTACAGCGAGCCCGGTGCTGTCAGTCGCGTCAGGACATAGTCCAGATAGTCGGCGGTCGGCTTGCCGGCGCGAATACCCGGAATGAAGCCGCCGTATTTCTTCATGTTGTCGGCGACATCGGTCGGGTTGAAGGTGATCGAGACGTAGAAGTAGCAGAAGAAGATCACCAGTAGGAAATACGTGAGCAAGTACCAGGTTCCTGAGCCCGTGCCGAAATTCTGTTGGACCCACTGGGCCCACGCCGCCTGGCTCCCCGTCAACTGCACGAACAGGGTCGGCAGGAACAACAGCGACGACGCGAAGATAACTGGAATGACGCCGGCCATGTTGACCTTCAGCGGGATATACGTGGATGTTCCGCCATACATGCGACGGCCGACCATGCGCTTGGCGTACTGAACGGGGACGCGCCGTTGCGCTTGCTCGACGAACACAACGAACGCGATAACCGCGAGTCCGACGAGTACCGTGACCGTGAACGTGAACGTTCCCCGGCTGCCGAGGATTCCCGCAAACTGCGCCGGAATGGTGGCGATGATCGCGGTGAAGATTAGGACGCTCATACCGTTGCCGACGCCGCGCTCGGTGATGAGTTCTCCGAACCACATGACGACCGCGGTACCCGCCGTCATCACGATGACCATGACGAGAATCACCCAGATGCCTTGGTTGGGAATGATGGTCTCGTTGCAGCCGCTGAATAGCGCCCCGGGAGTGCGCGCCAAAGACAAGATCGCCGTTGACTGGAGCACCGCAAGACCAATGGTCACGTAGCGCGTGTACTGGGTGATCTTGGCCTGACCGGCCTGCCCATCCTTCTTCAAGGTTTCGAGCCGAGGAATCACAACGGTCAGCAGTTGCAAGATGATGCTGGCCGTGATGTACGGCATGATGCCGAGCGCGAAAACACTCAGCTGCAAAAGTGCTCCGCCACTGAAGAGGTTGATGAGCGCGTACACGGAGTTGTCCTGAACCACGTCGATACACCGCTGGATCGCGGCGTAGTCAACTCCGGGCGTAGGCAGGACGGCACCGAGTCGGTACAGCCCCAAGAGCCCAAGGGTGAACAGGATCTTCTTGCGAAGGTCGGGGGTCCGCAGGGCAGCCCCAAACGCACCGATGTGCATCAGGTCCTCCCCTCCTCTCGGACGCCTTCACAGGTGACGAGTGCCTGTGCACCGGCCACCTGGCCTTGCCTGCGGGGCAACTCGAGTCCGTGACTCCTACCCCACGCTACCTACAGCTCGATCGTCGAGCCCCCGGCAGCGTCGATTTTGTCACGAGCGCTCGAGGAGAACTTGTTCGCAGTGACCGTCACTGCCACGGAGATCTCCCCCTGCCCAAGAACCTTCACGGGCTGACCAGAACGCACAGCACCCTTAGCCACTAGATCGCTCACCGTCACGTCTCCACCCTCAGGGAAGAGCTTGTTGATGGTTGCGACGTTGACGACCTGGAAGTCGACCTTGTTGGGATTCTTAAATCCCTTCAACTTCGGGATGCGCATGTGCAACGGCATCTGACCGCCCTCGAAAGAAGCAGGAACGGTGCCCCGGGCCTTCGTGCCCTTGGTTCCGCGACCGGCCGTCTTTCCCTTCGACCCTTCGCCGCGCCCCTTACGGGTCTTGGGCGTGTGAGCCCCAGGTGCAGGTCGCAGGTGATGAACCTTCAGTGCCATGTCAGTCAACCTCCTCGACGTCGACCAGATGGGACACGGTGTTCACCATGCCACGAATCTCTGGTCGATCTTCTTTCACGACGACGTCGCCGATTCGCTTGAGACCCAGGGACCGCAGAGTGTTGCGCTGACTGCTGGTTCCACCGATCTCGGATTTGCGCTGCGTCACCTTCAACTGTGTCATCAGGAGCCCGCCCCTGCCTTGGCGCGGAGCATGGCGGCTGGCGCAACGTCTTCGAGCGGAAGGCCTCGACGTGCGGCGACAGCCTCGGGGGACTCCAACATCTGAAGTGCGGCAACTGTTGCGTGCACGATGTTGATCGCGTTGTCGGATCCGAGTGACTTGCTCAGCACGTCATGAACTCCGGCACACTCCAAGACCGCACGAACCGGCCCTCCGGCGATAACACCCGTACCGGGGGCTGCCGGCCGGAGCATGACTACGCCCGCTGCGGCTTCGCCGGTGATCGGGTGTGGAATCGTGCCTTGAATCCGAGGGACGCGGAAAAAGTTCTTTTTCGCCTCTTCCACACCCTTCGCAATGGCGGCCGGGACTTCCTTGGCTTTGCCGTAGCCCACTCCCACCATGCCGTCACCGTCGCCAACGACAACAAGCGCGGTGAAGCTGAAGCGACGACCACCCTTGACGACCTTCGCGACACGATTGATCGAAACGACGCGCTCGAGGTGATTCGACTTCTCCTCGCGCGGCGTCCGCTCCTTGCGGTCACGGCGTTCGCCGCCTCCGCGTCGGTCGGTTCCTGACATGTTTTCCTCTTTCGCTCTCGGTCGTCTCAGAAGTCCAGGCCGGTTTCGCGCGCACCCTCGGCGAGGGCTGCGACACGACCATGGAACCGGTTTCCCCCGCGATCGAAGATAACCGTTCCAATACCGGCGGCTTTCGCCCGCTCAGCGACCAATTGGCCGACCTTGCGAGCCTTTGCTGTCTTGTCGTCACCAAGCCCGCGCATCTCGGACTCCATCGTGGAAGCGGAGGCGAGTGTGTGACCGGCAACGTCGTCGACGACCTGAGCCGTCATGTGTCGCGCGGATCGAGTCACGACCAGCCGTGGCCGCTCTGCGGTTCCCGCAACCTTCTTGCGGACTCGAATGTGGCGACGCTTGCGCCCGACAGCAACTTTGTTGCCGGAGCCCAACTTCACGCCGTATGTGCTCGTGCTCATCGCTACTTGCCCGCCTTTCCGGCCTTGCGACGGATGACTTCGTTCTCGTACCGAACACCCTTACCCTTGTAAGGCTCCGGCTTGCGCAACTTGCGAATGTTCGCCGCGGTTTCACCGACCAGTTGCTTGTCGATTCCGGTCACCGAGAAGCGGGTCGGGCTCTCGACGGCGAACGAGATGCCGTCGGGGGCCTTGACCGTGATTGAGTGACTGTAACCGAGAGCGAACTCCAGATCTTGACCTTTGGCCGTCACCCGGTATCCGGTGCCGACGATCTCGAGGGTCTTGGAGTAGCCCTCTGTCACCCCGGTGACCATGTTGCTGACGAGCGAGCGCGTCAGGCCGTGGAGCGCCTTCGAAGAACTCTCATCGTTCGGACGCTGGACAACCAGGCTGCCGTCTTCCTCGGCGATGGTGATCGGATCGGCAACATCGAGGCTCAAGGATCCCTTAGGCCCGGTAACCGTCACCGATCGACCGTCGATGGATGCCGTGACACCCGAAGGAACGGGGATGGGCATCTTGCCAATACGTGACATGGCGCTCCTCCCTACCAAACGTAGGCGAGGACTTCCCCACCTACGCCCTTCTTCGAAGCCTGCCGGTCCGTCAGCAATCCGTTCGACGTCGACAAGATGGCGATGCCGAGCCCACCGAGAACCCGGGGCAACGACGTGCTCTTGGCATACACGCGCAATCCGGGCTTCGAGACACGGCGCAACCCCGCGATCGACCTCTCGCGTGAGGGGCCGTACTTGAGCTGCAAGGTGAGTGTCTTGCCGACTTCAGCGTCCGCCACGTCGAAGCCGGCGATGTAGCCCTCCGACTTCAGAATCTCAGCGATATTCGCCTTGATCTTGGAGTGCGGCATCGCAACGTCCTCGTGGTACGCCGAATTGGCGTTGCGCAGACGGGCAAGCATGTCCGCGATCGGGTCTGTCATTGTCATGGCCTACCGGCCTTCCTCGCCGTGGTTTCCCCTGCTCTCGCTGAGGACCTGCTGCGTCGTTACCAACTGCTCTTCGTGACTCCGGGTAGCTCGCCCGCGTGGGCCATCTCGCGAAGGCACACGCGGCACAAGCCGAATTTGCGGTACACCGAGTGCGGGCGACCACACTTGGTGCAGCGGGTGTACGCCCGCACCTTGAACTTGGGGGTCTTGCGCTGCTTTTCGATCAACGCCTTCTTCGCCATGGCCTACGCCTCCTTGAACGGGAAGCCCAGCAGCCGAAGCAGCGCGCGCCCCTCGTCGTCATTGGTTGCGGTGGTCACGACGGTGATGTCCATGCCCCGCGTGCGGTCGATCTTGTCCTGATCGATTTCGTGAAAAACCGATTGCTCGCTCAAACCGAATGTGTAGTTGCCATTCCCGTCAAACTGCTTCGGTGACAGTCCACGGAAGTCACGGATTCGCGGGAGAGCGATCGACAGGAGACGGTCAAGGAATTCCCACATGCGATCCCCACGCAACGTCACGTGTGCACCGATCGGCTGACCCTCACGCAATTTGAACTGAGCGATCGACTTGCGTGCCTTAGTGATCTGAGGCTTTTGACCGGTGATCTCCGTGAGGTCTCGTATGGCACCCTCAATCAACTTCGAGTCCCGTGCGGCTTCACCGACGCCCATGTTCACGACGACCTTGGTGACCGTGGGGACCTGCATGATGTTCGAGTAGCCGAATTCGCTTTGCAGACCAGGAACGATCTCTTCGCGGTAGCGCGCCTTCAGTCGCGTCTTGGTATCGGTGGCCATCACAGATCCTTCCCTGTGCGCTTGGAGATCCGCACGCTGCGCTCCGACTCGTAGGTGGAGCCGTCTGGGCGACGCTTCTCAACCTTTTCCTTGCGGTACCCGATGCGGGTAGGTCGGCTGTCTTCCGGATCGATAACCATGACGTTGGAGACATGAACTGGTGCCTCGGTTGTCACGATGCCGCCGGTCTTCGCGCCGCGGGCGTTTTGGCCCACCCGCGTGTGCTTCTTGATTCGGTTGACACCTTCGACGATCACCCGGTCAGAATCCGGATACACCTCGATGACCTTGCCGGTGAGTCCGCGATCCTTGCCCGAGATCACCTGAACGGTGTCGCCTTTGCGAACGTGGAGTTTGCTCATGGCTACAGCACCTCCGGGGCAAGAGAGATGATCTTCATGAACTTCTTGTCGCGCAGCTCCCGGCCGACCGGCCCGAAGATGCGTGTTCCGCGAGGCTCGTTCTCACCCTTGAGAATCACCGCAGCGTTCTCATCGAAGCGAATGTACGACCCGTCCGGGCGACGGCGCTCTTTCCTGGTGCGGACGATGACGGCCTTGACGACCTCGCCCTTCTTGATTCCGCCGCCGGGGATGGCGTCCTTGACGGTGGCGACGATGACGTCTCCGACCCCTGCGTAACGTCGTCCTGAGCCACCGAGTACCCGGATGCACAAGATCTCCTTGGCACCGGTGTTATCGGCGACTCGCAATCGCGACTCTTGCTGGATCACTGCTTCTCTCCTGATCGTCTGCCGGTTCTCTGTTCGAGCCTGGCGGAACCCCTCCGACTGCTGTTTGCGGCCGGCTTGTCTACTTGGCCTTCTCCAAAACCTCGACCACGCGCCACCGCTTCGTGGCCGACATCGGTCGCGTCTCCATGAGCAGGACGCGGTCCCCTACACCCGCTGAGTTCTGCTCGTCGTGCGCTTTCAACTTGCTGGTGCGACGAACGACTTTCCCGTACAGCGGGTGCTTGAAGCGGTCCTCGACGGCAACGACAACGGTCTTGTTCATCTTGTCGCTCACGACGAGGCCTTCGCGGACCTTGCGGTAGCCCCGGGCTTGCGTTTGCGTGGCGCTCATGCAGCACCCTCCTCGCCGTCACCGGCATCGTCTGAAATCTCGAGCATGGGAGTGATTCCGAGTTCCCGTTCCCGCATGATCGTGTAGATGCGAGCGATGTCCTTGCGGACGGCGCGAAGACGGCCGTGACTCTCCAACTGACCAGTAGCACCCTGGAATCGAAGGTTGAATAGTTCTTCCTTCGACTCGCGAAGCTTGGTCACGAGCTCTTCTTGCGTCAGGTTGCGCAGCTCACCTGCTGCTGTACCCACTGCCATTAGTCCTCACCTGCTTCATCGCGTCGGATGATCCGACACTTCATCGGAAGTTTGTGCACCGCCCGCATGAGCGCCTCGTGCGCCAATGCTTCGTCCGGATAGGACAACTCGAACATGACGCGTCCTGGCTTGACGTTGGCTACCCACCACTCAGGGGATCCCTTTCCGGATCCCATGCGAGTCTCCGCTGGCTTCTTGGTCAACGGACGGTCCGGGTAGATGTTGATCCACACCTGCCCACCACGCTTGACGTGACGAGTGATCGCAATACGGGCCGCCTCGATCTGCCGGTTCGTTACGTAGGCCGGTTCGAGGGCCTGGATGCCGTAGGTACCGAAAGTGACGTGCGTCCCACCCTTGGCAGCACCCGACCGCTTGGGGTGGTGCTGCTTACGGTGCTTGACCCTTCGAGGTATCAACATGATCAGCCCTCCTGTCCTGCGGGCGCTACTTCCGCCGGTGCCGCCGACTCCTCGGTGGCAGCGGCTTCTGCCGGTGCTTCTGCGGTGGCGGGTGCTTCCTCGTCCCGACGACCTCGTCGCGGCCGCTCCGGTCGTGAGCGCTGGCCACTCAAACGAGCTGCCGCGGCAGCGGCTTCCCTTTCCGCCCGTGAGCCAAGGGCTTCACCCTTGTAGATCCATACCTTGACGCCGATACGACCGAACGTCGTGCGGGCCTCGTAGAAGCCGTAGTCGATATCGGCGCGCAGCGTGTGCAACGGAACGCGTCCCTCGCGATAGAACTCGGTCCGCGACATTTCCGCGCCACCCAAACGGCCGGAGACCTGAACACGGATGCCCTTGGCTCCCGCCTTCATCGCACTTTGCATGCCCTTGCGCATCGCGCGCCGGAAGGACACTCGGCTCGACAACTGCTCGGCAATGCCCTGGGCGACCAGTTGGGCCTCGATCTCGGGGTTCTTCACCTCGAGGATGTTCAACTGCACCTGCTTGCCAGTCAGCTTCTCGAGGTCGCCGCGGATCCTGTCCGCTTCGGCGCCGCGACGACCGATGACGATGCCCGGGCGCGCGGTATGGATATCCACCCGTACTCGCTCCCGGGTCCGCTCAATCTCGACCTTGGCGATTCCAGCTCGCTCCATGCCCTGACTCAGCAGCTTGCGAATCTTCACGTCCTCTTCGACGTAGTCGCGGTAGCGCTGACCCTTCTTGACATCGTCGGCGAACCAACGAGAGGTAAAGTCGGTGGTCACGCCCAGCCGGAAGCCGTGCGGGTTGACTTTCTGTCCCACGATCAGCCCTCTTCCTTCTTGGCGGTCGTCTTTTTCGTCGTCGACTTCTTGGT
>CALKMY010000002.1 GCA_938091275.1 Candidatus Nanopelagicales bacterium
CGCGTTGTCGATCAGCAGGTCGGCCGTGTCCTTCATCCGCTTGCGCAGCAGTGGGAGTGTGTCCCGAATTGCTTTCTCGCCATCGCTGGGAAGATCCAGGGCCACTCCACCCGGTCGGAAGAAAGCGCTGTTCATTCGCAACCCGGTGACCATCTCGAACAAATCCAGCACGAGTTCGCGCTCCCGGAAACCGAATGTCATGGCGGTCAGCGCCCCGAGTTCCATTCCACCGGTGGCAAGCGCAACGAGATGCGAGGAGACGCGGTTCAACTCCATCATCAGAACTCGGATGACGTTGGCCCGCTCGGGAATGTCCTGACTGATACCGAGGAGTTTCTCTACCGCGAGCACGTAGGCGGCTTCGTTGAAGAACGGGGTCAGGTAATCCATGCGCGTGACGAACGTGACGCCTTGGACCCACGTGCGGTACTCCATGTTCTTTTCGATACCGGTATGCAGGTAGCCGATACCGCACCGAGCGTCGGTGACAGTTTCCCCATCGAGTTCCAACACCAGACGCAGCACGCCGTGGGTGGACGGGTGCTGCGGGCCCATGTTGACGACGATGCGTTCCTTCTCCCCCTCGGGTGCAGCGGCTATTGAGTCCCAATCGCCGCCGGCGAGGTTGTAGATCGTTCCGTCGAAAGTTTCATAACTATCCGCGTAGACATCCTCACCCGGATCGGCCGCGGAGCTGTAGGTGACGTCGCTCATTAGTTGTAGGCCCTCCGATTATCCGGAGCGGGAATGGTGGCTCCCTTGTACTCGACCGGTATTCCACCGAGCGGGTAATCCTTGCGCTGCGGGTGGCCCGCCCAATCGTCTGGCATCTCGATCCTCGTCAGGCTCGGGTGGCCGTCGAAGACGATTCCGAAGAAGTCCCATGTCTCGCGCTCGTGCCAATCGTTCGACGGGTAGATGCCGACGATCGAGGGGATGTGTGGGTTCGCATCAGGCGCGGTCACTTCGACGCGGATTCGGCGATTGTGCGTGATCGACAAGAACGGATATACGGCGTGCAATTCCCGCCCCTTGTCTTCGGGGTAGTGCACACCGTTGACTCCCAAGCACATTTCGAAACGAAGACCAGGCTCGTCTCTCAGCATCCGGGCAAAGTCGACGATGTGCTCGGCCAGAACAAAGAAGGTGATCTCATCGCGATCGACCACGACCTTGTCGATGACCGATGACACAGGCAGATTGCGATCGGCGAGGGCCAGTTCGATCTCATCGGCGAGCTCATCGAACCAACCTCCGTAGGGCCGCTCGGTCGGTGCCGGCATGACGATCGGCGACACCAGGCCGCCGAAACCGCTAGTGTCTCCCGATCCTGACACCTGAAAGGAGCCACGCCGAACGCCGACGACGTCGAGTTCGCTTACTCCCTCCGGTACCACCGGAGTGCCGGACTCGGTCAACGCAGTAGCCCCTTCATTTCCGCGGTGCTCGGCGACGACAAGGCGAGTTGCTCGCTGGCAACCATTTCCGCAGTCGCGTTAGCGCCGAGTTTCATGTCCTGGATCTGATCGTGGATCTTCAAGATCGCGTCGATCAGCATTTCTGGCCGCGGAGGACAACCCGGCAGATACATGTCGACGGGCACCACGTGGTCTACACCTTGCACGACCGCGTAGTTGTTGAACATCCCACCGCTGGAGGCACACACGCCCATGGCGAGTACCCACTTGGGATTGGGCATCTGGTCGTAGATCTGCCGCAGCACCGGAGCCATCTTTTGACTCACGCGGCCCGCCACGATCATCAGATCTGCCTGACGGGGCGATGCGCGGAAGACCTCCATGCCGAAACGCGCGATGTCGTAACGGGGGCCACCGGTTGCCATCATTTCGATGGCGCAGCACGCGAGCCCGAAGGTGGCAGGCCACAGCGAGCCCTTCCGTGCGTAACCGGCGACCTTCTCGACACTCGTCAGCAGAATGCCTGACGGCAACTTCTCTTCTAAGCCCATGTCAGTCCCACTCCAATCCACCGCGTCGCCACTCGTAGACGTAGGGAACGGCCAAGTTCAGAAGAAAAAGCATCATCGCCACGAGACCGAAAGCGCCCAGCGCGTCGAAAGAGACTGCCCACGGGTACAGAAAGACAAGCTCAATGTCGAAGATGATGAACATCATCGCGGTCAGGTAGTACTTGACCGGGAACCGACCGCCACCGATGGGCTGCGGGGTTGGTTCGATGCCGCATTCGTAGGCGTCGTACTTGGCCCGGTTGTACCGCCGAGGACCGGTGAACGTCGCGATGACGACGGAAAACGCGGCGAAGCCGAAGGCCAAAGCCCCGAGAACAAAAATCGGCGTGTAGACGTTCACGGCGCCGGCTGCTCCTCGCTAGGTCATCGTGTACGCAGCGGTCTGTGCACACCATTCCGAATGTCCTACGGGCCAGAAGAAAAAGGCACACTTTGCGCGCTTGTGAAAATCTTCACGACCACCAAAAGCATAGTGGGCGAGACCACCTTCGTGACAAGGCCTGCCCGCTCATGTCAGGCATCTGCTTTGACGGCTCGGTGCAGCGCGACGATGCCCCCGGAGAGGTTGCGCCACGCCGCCTTGTGCCATCCGGCCGCCAACAGATCCTGCGCCAATTCCTGCTGATCGGGCCACGACTGAATGGATTCGGCGAGATACACGTACGCGTCGGGATTCGACGAGGCACGACTGGCAACCGCAGGAACGGCACCCATCAGGTACTCCGAGTACACCCGTCGAAACGGTGCCCATGTGGGATGAGAGAACTCACACACCACCAAGCGTCCACCGGGCCGCGTTACTCGCAGCAATTCACGTAACCCGGCATCTCGATCGTGCACGTTGCGCAACCCGAAAGAGATCGTCACCGCATCGAAGGCGTCATCGGCGAAGGGAAGTGACAAGGCATCCCCCGCAACGAAAGACAGTCGAGGGTTGCGGTCTCGACCCACCGAGAGCATCCCGAAGGAGAAGTCACACGCGACAACGAAAGGTCCGGCTGCGGCAATCGGCTCACTGGAGGTGCCGGTTCCAGCAGCGAGATCAAGGACTCGATCTCCGGGGAGCGCTCCCACGGCGGCGGCCACTGCCTTTCGCCATCGCCGCGTTTGACCCAGAGCAAGAACGTCGTTCGTCCGGTCGTAGCGCCGAGCCACCTCATCGAACATTGCCGCGACTTCACGGGGCTGCTTGTCCAGGCGCGCTCGAGTCATGGCCGAATGCTCCCAGAGGACAACCGTCGTGTGTGCCCCTACCCTGAGAAGGTGTCGCGACATTTCCATCTTGACCCTCCCCCGCTCCTGGTGGCGACCACACGCCCCTTAGAGGCGCCGGAGGATCTCCTCTCCCAACTTCCCAGCCACGACAACGTTTGCTGGGTTCGTCGAGGGGAAGGCCTTGTCGGGTGGGGCAGCGCCGCGCGCCTGCAAGTTCGCGGAGTAGAGCGTTTCGCCCGTACCCAGCGCTGGTGGGCCGAGCTGTGCGACACCATGGCGATCGATGACTCCGTCAGCCTTCCCGGCACCGGACCCCTGGCCTTCGCATC
>CALKMY010000003.1 GCA_938091275.1 Candidatus Nanopelagicales bacterium
GGGCCAGAGTGGTGTGAGAGGGGAAGGGCAGCCAATGTTTCTGGGCACCCACGCTCCTCGATTGGACGACAAGGGCCGCCTCGTTCTCCCGGCGAAATTTCGCGAGCAATTGGCCGCCGGCCTGGTGCTGACCAAGGGTCAGGACCGATCGATCGTCGTGTGGCCGGCCGCGGAGTTCTCCGCCTACTCCGAGCGCCTGAACGAGGCATCGCGGTCCGACGCTCGTGTTCGGGCCTACCTGAGGGTGCTTTTTTCCGGCGCTTCGGATGAGATCCCCGACCGTCAGGGGCGGATCACGGTGCCGACGTCCCTGCGTGAGTACGCGGGTCTAGATCGCGACGTGATCGTGGTGGGCAACGGAACCACCGCCGAGATTTGGGATTCCTCGACGTGGGAGTCCTACCTGGGAAGCCAGGAGGACGACTTCTCCGGAATAGACGAGGAGGTGATTCCAGGCGTGATGTGACACAGGCGGTGAGGCCTCCTCCCGCTGGGCACCCCCTGGCACCCCTTCCCCGGTGCCAGGAAGCGCAAAGCGGGCGGGGACCTGACCGACCTGGTCCCTTTCAGCACGACACCGAGCAAGCCGAACCAACCAACACCCGAATAGACGTTCATCTCAACCGCGAACAAGGAGAAGGACATGGCAGCAATCGACGAAATTCCCGACGTGACATCGACGTTTCACCCCGTCCGCACGGGTGTGGCCGTCATGGTCGCCGGTGTCGCCACCGGAACGGTCCTCTACGTGGTTTCCGTTGTCGTGGCGGGCTGGGCCTAGACCCGCGCTCGGGACACACGTCCCGGTCGATGGGGAAGTCGACTCGTGACATCACCACTCGTTCATCACACGCCCGTTGCCAGCGAGCGCGTCCTCGCCTTGCTGGCACCGGCTCTCACGGAGCCGGGTGCCGTCCTCGTTGACGCGACGGTTGGGCTCGGTGGTCACTCTCGGATGGCCCTGGATCGATTCCCCGCAATTCGTGTCATCGGCATCGATCGAGACCCCGAGGCTCTCGAGATCGCCTCAGAGCGACTATCCGCGAGCCGGGAGCGAGTGCACCTGGTGCATGCCGTGTTTGACGAGATCCCCTCCATCCTCGCCGACCAGGGAATCGCGTGCGCCGATGGCGTGCTGTTCGACCTCGGGGTCTCGTCCATGCAATTGGACGAAGCGCGACGGGGGTTTTCGTACGCGCAGAATTCCGAGCTGGACATGCGGATGAACCCCGGGGACGCCCTGACGGCGGCGGATGTCGTGAACGACTACGCCGAAGAAGATCTTGTTCGCATCCTTCGGCAATTCGGCGAGGAGAAGTTCGCACCCCGTATCGCACGCGGAATCGTTCGCGCTCGAGAAAGTCACCGAGTGTCCCGATCGTCGGAGTTGACGTCGATCGTCAAGGAGGCCATCCCCGCCGCAGCCCGGCGCCGAGGAGGAAATCCGGCGAAGCGCACCTTCCAGGCCTTGCGTATTGAGGTCAACGCAGAACTGACGGTGCTGCGTGGAGCTCTCCCCCGAGCGCTTGATGTCCTCAGCGTGGGCGGTCGCATCGTGGTGCTGTCCTACCAGTCGCTCGAAGACCGAATCGTCAAGTCAGAGTTCGCGGCGCGCACATCCATCGATGCTCCACCGGATCTTCCGGTTGTTCCCCAGGGCATGCAGCCGTCCTTCAGGTTGCTCACGCGGGGAGCCGAAATGGCGTCGGATGCGGAAGTGGAAGCCAACTCCCGGGCAGCTTCGGTTCGATTGCGCGCCGTCGAACGGGTGGCGGCATGAGCGTTACGTCGTCCGCTGCCGAATCGCCTCTGGCGGACCCATCCGCGCTTTCGCTGCCGTCGGAAAGCACCGAATTCGCCACTCAGGCGGCCGGACGCCGACTGCGAAACGATCGCCCCCACCTGCGACTGGTGGCTCCGCTACGGCCAGAACGGGCGAGTCGAGGGTTGTTCGCGGTGGTGGTCACCATCGTGTTGGCGTTGGGGCTCATCGTCATGTTGCTGATCAACACGTCCGTCGCCCAGACAGCCTTCGTCGTGAGTGAGTTGCAGTCGAAACAACGCGAGCTCGCACGAACCGAAGCTTCGTTGACCCAAGCGATTGCAGCTGTCGCCGCTCCGCCGGTACTCGAATCGAGAGCCCGTGCACTTGGCATGGTCCCAGCCACACGCCCGGTCTTCCTCACCATTCCTAGCGGCAAGGTTCGCGGAAAAGCCAAACCCGCTCCCGGTGATCGCACTCGGACATTGAATCTCGCAGGCTCTTTGACAGCGACGCTCATCGATCCCCTTCCTGTCGACGGGCGCGGAGAAGAATTGCCTCCCGCGCAGCGACGGCAGATCGGGGACGGTGCGGTTCTTGTGGACGCTGCTGCTCAGCCCACCGGCGATGCGGCGACGCAGCAGGCACGTCGTAATGAAGAACGTCAGGCCTTGCGTCAGACGGCCACGACCGACGGGGCTGTTCTGGTGGGCCCTGACAGGCCCCGCGAGGGAGACGTTGATGGTGCTGAACTCGGACAGGCGGGACGGTAATGGCTACCCGCTACCCAACGAAGCAGACCCAGACTCGACGACCACGCCGAGCGGCTCCCGGAGGACGTGGCCCCGGGGGAGCCGATCACACGCCGGGTGATTTCCGTCGAGGTAATGCTCGGCGCCGTGGCACCGCCCTCGTTCTGGCAACAGCTGTCGTCGCTTCTGTTTTCGCAGCGCGTCTGGTGGACCTCCAGGCGGTGCGAGGCGAGGCCCTTGCGGATGCCGCGCTCAGCCAGCGGCTGCGAACTCTGGAGATTCCGGCCTATCGCGGCAGCATCTTGGATCGAACCGGCCAAGCACTGGCGGTAACGGTCGAAGCTCGCGACGTGACCGCGGATCAAACGTTGATCGAGGATCCTGCTGCACTCGCGGTGGAACTCGCACCGATCCTTGAAGTTCCGCAAGACGTGCTGGCCGATCGACTTACCGGCGAAAAGCGCTTCATGTATGTGGCGAAAGGAGTGACACCCGAAACATGGGACCGGATCAGCTCCCTTCGACTACCGGGCATCTTCAGTGAAGAAACCTCGCAGCGCACGTACCCGGCAGGCGACCTGGCCTCGCACATCGTGGGCTTCGTGCAGGGAGATGGATCGGGTGGAGCCGGCATCGAATCGGCCTTCAACGACATCCTCACCGGCACCCCGGGACAGCAGACGTACGAGCGCGGTCCAGGCGGCCGCGTGATTCCGACACAGAATCAATCGTCCACCGCGGCGGTCGCTGGATCGGACGTCCAGCTGACCATCGATCGCGACGTTCAATTCGTCGCCCAAGAAGCTCTTCAGGGAGTCGTACAACGATCCGGTGCCTTGAGCGCGACCGCGGTTGTGATGGATGTTCGCACTGGTGAGATCCTCGCGATGGCGACGGCTCCCGACTTCGACCCCAACCGTTTCACACAATCGACCGCCGATGATCGTCGGAACCGAGCCATCACCGACATCTTCGAGCCAGGCTCGACGGGAAAGGTGATTACGGCAGCGGCGGTCATCAACGAGGGTGTCGTCGATCCGCTGACACCCATCAAGGTGCCGGGAAAATTGGAACGCGCTGGCAAGAAGTTCAATGACTATTGGGAGCACGGCACACTGCGATTAACGATGACCGGTGCGTTCGCCAAGTCCAGCAACATCGGCATGATCTTGGCCGCGGAGAAAATGCCCAAGCGACAACTGGCCCGCTACATGGAGAAGTTCGGGATCACGCAGCGAACCGATCTCGGGCTCCCGGGTGAATCTGCAGGCCTGATGCTGCAACCAGAGAACTGGTACGGCACCACATTTCCGACAATGGCCTTCGGGCAGGGTTACTCGGTGACAGCCGTGCAGATGACAGATGTTTTTGCCACGATCGCGAACGGTGGCGTTCGAGTAAAGCCGTCGATTGTCGACGCGACGATCGACGCGGACGGAACTGTCACGAAGACCCCTGATGCCGAACGTGATCGAGTCGTCCGTCAGGAAACCGCACGACAAGTAATGGCGATGATGGAAGCCGTTACCGCGGAAGGCGGTACCGCTCCGCAAGCGCGAATTCCCGGCTACCGCGTTGCCGGGAAGACCGGTACAGCCCAGTTTGTCGATCCCGATTGCCGCTGCTACGCAGGTGACGTCACGGCCTCATTCATTGGCGTGGCTCCAGCCGATGCTCCGCGTCTGGCCGTCGGAGTCTTCGTCCATCAACCAAAGCGCGGACGCAGCGGTGGTGAGTTGGCGGGTCCGGTGTTCAAGGAGATCACCACCTATGCTCTTCAGGCAATGCAGATTCCTCCGTCCGGCAAGCGAGCTCCACGGCTCTCGTTGACCACCGGATAGTCCATGCGGCTCGCCGAGGTGCTTCGTGACGCCGGTCGCGCCCCGATCGCGGACGTGCCACCCATACTCGACGAATCGGTAGCGAACCTCGACATCGTGGGTATCGCGCTGTCGTCCGACGGGGTGGAACCGGACTTTGCGTTCGCGGCGCTGCCCGGCCACCATCGTCACGGAGCCGAATTCATCCACGAAGCATGCCGTCGAGGAGCGGTCGCGGTGATCACCGATAGCCAGGGTCAATCAATCATCGCTCGCAGCGCCCACAGTGATATTCCGATCATCGTCCACGATCAACCGCGGCCTCTGGTCGCGCACATTGCAGCGATCCTCGCTGGCTTCCCCACGCGGTCGCTGACGATGGTCGGGGTAACCGGCACAAACGGCAAGACCAGCGTCTGTGCCCTGCTCGCGGCAGCCCTTGGCGCCGGGGATGTCAGTTGTGGCGTCATCGGAACCTTGGGCTCGACGTTGAACGGCGATCAACTCGCATCAGGCCCACGCACGACACCCGAAGCCCCCGACATCCAGGCGACGGCCAGGTCGATGGTGGACCGCGGAGCGAACGCCATCGTCATGGAAGTCTCAAGTATCGCCTTGAGTGAGCATCGAGTCGATGGCGTCGCATTCGACGTGGCCGTTTTCACGGGCCTCAGCCACGATCATCTGGACTATCACGCGACCATGGATGCCTACTTCGCCGCCAAAGCGGA
>CALKMY010000004.1 GCA_938091275.1 Candidatus Nanopelagicales bacterium
GAGTTCAGCGATGCGAACTAGGAGATTGTCCGGGTTCACCTGGTACGGCAATTCGGTCACGATCAAGCTCTGTCGACCCTTGGCGTCCTCGTCCACTTCGACAACGGCGCGCATCGTGATCGATCCACGACCGGTGCGGTAGGCGTCCTCGATGCCTCGCTTGCCGATGATCGTCGCTCCGGTGGGGAAATCTGGGCCCTGGACGATGTCGAGAAGGGCGGTCAAGCGCTCCTCGGTGGATGCTTCCGGGTTGTTCAGTAGCCACGTCGCAGCCTCGGCGACTTCCCGAAGGTTATTGGGCGGGATGTTGGTGGCCATGCCGACGGCAATGCCGGCGCTTCCGTTGACCAGCAGGTTCGGAAACCTGCTGGGCAGAACGGTGGGCTCGAGTGTCCGGCCGTCGTAATTCGGCGCGAAGTCAACGGTCTCTTCATCGATATCCCGCACCATCTCCATGGCCAACTGGGCCATCCGGCATTCGGTATAACGCTGGGCTGCGGGTGGGTCATTCCCGGGAGAACCGAAGTTGCCTTGGCCTTGCACGAGCGGGTACCGAAGACTCCATGGTTGCGCGAGTCGGACAAGGGCGTCGTAGATCGCGCTGTCTCCATGCGGGTGGTAGTTACCCATGACGTCGCCGACAACTCGCGCGCTCTTGGAGAAATTACGGTCCGGCCGATACCCACCGTCGTACATCGCATACAGCACGCGGCGGTGCACTGGCTTCAGTCCGTCGCGCACGTCGGGAAGCGCCCGAGACACGATGACGGACATCGAGTAGTCCAGGTAGGACCGCTGCATCTCGGTTTGAAGATCAACGGGCTCGACGCGAGTAGCCTCCGGTTGTTCGCCGCCGGCCGTCGCGTCGATGGTGTCGATGTCGTCGGGCACTTACGCCTCCGTCATTGTCGTGGTGGGGGAAAGTCTGTGGTTCTCGTCGTGTGTCATCGCTTGTCGCCGTCAGATGTCCAGGAAGCGAACGTCGCGTGCGTTTTGTTGGATGAAGTTGCGCCGTGATTCGACGTCCTCCCCCATTAGCACGCTGAACATTTCATCAGCCTGGGCGGCGTCGTCCAAGGTCACTTGGAGCAAGACTCGGCGCGCGGGATCCATTGTCGTTTCCCACAACTCATCGGCGTTCATCTCGCCTAGGCCCTTGTAACGCTGAACGGCTTCTTCTTTGGGGAGTTTTCGTCCTGCTGCCTGTCCCGCTTCGATGAGTGCGTCTCGTTCTCGATCGGAGTACGCGAATTCGGATTCCTCGCGCTGCCACTTGATCTTGTATAGCGGGGGTTGCGCCAGGTAGACGTGCCCGAGTTCCACCAAGGGACGCATGAAACGAAACAGCAGCGTCAACAACAAGGTGCGGATGTGTTGACCGTCGACATCGGCATCGGCCATCAGGACCAACTTGTTGTACCGCAACCGATTCAAATCGAACTCGTCCTGCACGCCTGTACCGAGCGCCGACACCAAGGCCTGTACCTCGTTGTTACCGAGAACCTTGTCGATGCGGGCCTTCTCGACGTTCAGGATCTTTCCTCGGATCGGCAAAATCGCCTGAATACGTGGGTCGCGACCCTGGCGAGCCGAGCCGCCGGCCGAATCGCCCTCGACGATGAAGATCTCGCACTCCTCGGGTTCGCGGCTGGAGCAGTCGATCAACTTCCCTGGCATACCGGCGCCGCCGAGAAGCCCCTTCCGGTTGCGGGCCAGGTCACGGGCCTTGCGCGCTGCGATGCGGGCCGATGCCGCGTATACGGACTTGCGCGCGATCTCTTTTCCTTCAGACGGGTTTGATTCGAACCACGCACCGAGTTGGTCGTTCACGATCTTCTGCACGAACGTCTTCATCTCGGTGTTGCCAAGCTTCGTCTTCGTCTGGCCTTCAAACTGAGGTTCCATAAGTTTCACCGACACGATTGCAGTGAGGCCTTCGCGCACATCTTCACCTGTGAGATTCGCGTCTTTTTCTTTCAGAACGCCCCACTCGCGCGCGAACTTGTTGACCAGACTGGTGAGCGCGGTCCGGAAACCTTCTTCGTGTGTTCCACCTTCGGTGGTGTTGATCGTGTTCGCGAAGGTGTAAACCGACTCAGCGAACGTCGTGTTCCATTGCAGAGCAATCTCGGCACTCAGGCCAGCGTCGTCGCTCTCCGAGCCGACCGCGATGATCGACGGGTTGGAGACACCTTTACTGGCGTTGATGTGCCGAACGAAGTCGACGATGCCGCCCTCGTATTGATACCGGACGCTCTTGACCTGCTCCTCCGTCGGATCGGCGGCTTCTGCAACATCGATCACCGGAGCTGCCCCGCGCCGCTCATCGGTCAGTTCGAGACTGAGCCCCTTGTTCAGGAACGCCATCTCTTGGAAGCGACGAGACAGCGTGGTGAAGTCGAACCATGTCGTGTCGAAAACGTCCGTATCCGGCCAGAACGTGACTGTGGTGCCGGTGACGGTCGTTGACTCGCCCTGCGCCAGCGGGGCCATGGGAACACCACGGTCGTAGGATTGGCGGTAGACGGCTCCGTCGCGGTGCACCTCCACGTCGAGGCGGGTGGAGAGAGCGTTGACGACCGAGACACCAACTCCATGCAGTCCACCCGACACTTGGTAGCCGCTGTCACCGAACTTCCCACCCGCGTGCAGAACGGTCAAGACCACCTCTACCGCCGGCTTCTTCTCCACCGGATGCTCGTCCACGGGAATTCCCCGACCATCGTCGACAACCTTGACCCCACCATCGGCGAGCAACGTCACGGAAATTGTCGAGGCGTAACCGGCCATTGCCTCGTCCACCGCGTTGTCGACGACTTCGTAGACGAGGTGGTGCAGGCCCCGCTCACCGGTAGAGCCGATGTACATGCCCGGGCGTTTGCGGACAGCATCGAGGCCCTCGAGAACGGTGATCGCACTTGCGTCGTAGGACAC
>CALKMY010000005.1 GCA_938091275.1 Candidatus Nanopelagicales bacterium
CATGTGTTAAGCACGCCGCCAGCGTTCGTCCTGAGCCAGGATCAAACTCTCCATAAATGAATGTGTTTGATGCTGGCAGAAGTTGAGCTGGTGCTCAATATTTCTACCAAAGGAATCCGGCTCGGTTCGGGCACGAGTGCCCACCCCGAGCTCGGGGTTTTAATCAATTGGCATTGACATATAACACGCTGTTGAGTTCTCAAGGTACAGACGCGCACCAACCTCGGGCCGTGAGGCCTGAAATCAGGGCAACATTCCAAATTTACCCGCTGACGCCTACCAAGTCAATTTCCCGTGAGGGGTATGTCTGGAGCGACAGTGAATCCTTCGGGACCGGCCTAGCGAGTCCGTTCCTCCCTCGGGAGGCATGAGTTTACGCTCCCATGGGCGCAGGGGGCAAATCGGGTCCCGACCCCTAGGTCAGTTCGACGAGGACGCCACCCACCGTGCGCTTTCCCCGCCGCAGAACAAGCCATCGTCCCTGCACGAGATCGTCTGTCGTCGGACGCTGCGAGGGGTCGACGACTCGAACGTTGTTCAGGTACGCACCCCCCTCTTTCACAGCTCGACGGGCCGCCCCTTTGGATTCCACGATCCCGCAGCGCACCATCAATTCGTCGACGGCCGGTAGCGATCCGTCCTCAAGTTCCGTTGCTTCCAACCTCACGTGAGGTGTCTCGAGGAGCGCTGCGCTGAGCGAGTCCAACGGGACGTCGGTCAGTTCCCCGTGTCCGAAGAGCACCTGTCCAGCGGCCGCGGCGCCACGCATCTCGTCGTCACCGTGCACCAGTTGCGTCAGCTCCTCGGCCAAGGCTCGCTGCGCTGCGCGCTCATGGGGTCGCTCAGCGGTAACTGCGATCAGCGCGTCGACCTCGGTTTGGGATCGGAAGCTGAAGGTGCGAAGGAGTACCGGAACGTCTCGATCGTCGGCGTTGAGCCAGAACTGGAAGAACGCATACGGGCTGGTCAATTCTGGATCGAGCCACACGGTTCCCGATTCGGTCTTGCCGAATTTGGTTCCGTCCGCCTGGATGAGCAAGGGCGTTGTCAACGCGTGAACGTGCGCTCCATCCATACGGCGCACCAAATCGACGCCGGCCGTGATGTTCCCCCACTGGTCAGATCCCCCTGTTTGCAAGACGCACTCGTACTGACGGAACAACTGCAGGTAGTCGTAGGACTGCAACAGCTGATAGCTGAATTCCGTGTAGCTGATCCCATCCTTCGCCAGCCGCGCTGCAACGGCTTCCCTATCGAGCATTCGGTTGACGCTGAAGTGCTTCCCCACGTCTCGCAGGAACTCCAAGGCACTCAGGTCGTGGGTCCAGTCGAGGTTATTCACCATGACGGCGGCGTTCGGACCGTCGAAGTCGTAGAAGCGCTCTAATTGTCCACGAATGCGATCAACCCATGCCTGAACCGTCTCGGCCGGGTTGAGTGACCGCTCCCCCGACTCCTTCGGATCTCCGATCAGGCCGGTCGCGCCGCCGACGAGGGCTAGGGGGCGGTGACCGTGTTGTTGAAAGCGCCGGACGGTGAGGATCTGAGCCAGGTTTCCTAAATGAAGACTCGGAGCCGTCGGATCGAAGCCGCAATACAACGTGATCGACCCGGCATCGGTCGCCTTGCGAAGCGCACCGAGATCGGTGCTATCGGAAATGAGCTCGCGCCATAGGACTTCTTCGATGATGCTGGCCACGGGCTTATTGTTCCCCATCGCGCCCGTGATGACGTCCGCTGGCATCATGCGCGCGTGGCGTACTCCCGGGCCAGGATGAACAAGGCTGCCTCCTTGATCGTCGACACCGACCCGGCCTTCGCCGACATCGTCGAGTCTTCACCGGTGTGCTCGATCGGCAACGGGGCTCGGACATCGCTCAACCCCTTCGAATCACTGGTGGGATCGGTGATCGCGCAGCAGGTATCGGTGAAGGCCGCCGACTCCATCACGGCTCGAGTCACCGACTATCTCGACGGAGACGTGAGCCCGGAGAAAGTCGTCAACTCCAGCGTGGAAGGCCTCAGGGCAGCCGGCCTCTCGGGTGCGAAGACCAAGACCGTCAAAGGAATAGCCGAAGCCATCCATACCGGGGTTCTCGACCTCCATGAGGCGTTGACGCACCCCGACGACTCCGCCGTCGTGGCGGAGCTGACGAAGTTGTGGGGCGTCGGTCGTTGGACTGCCGAGATGTTTTTGATGTTTACCATGCACCGATTGGATGTCTGGCCGACCGGAGACCTGGCGATGCGCAAAGGGTGGAACATCGTGCACGGCGAGTCGGGGGACATCGATCCGCGAATCCTGGAGCCGCTCGGGGATCCACTGCGTCCCTATCGAAGCGTGGTCGCCTGGTACTGCTGGCGCGCGATGGAAGGCGACGACTCCAGTTGGTAAGACTGGTTTCGCCGCTGCCCGTGCGTACGGCGCACCCGTCGCGCTCGCGCGCGTCAGATCTCAACCACCGGCTGCGCGGCTAAGCGCCGCCTCCACCAACAGAAGGCACCGCCGATCGCGGCACCGGTCGCATTCGCCACCACGTCGATCACCGTTGCACTCCGATCCCCGGTGAACGATTGAAGAATCTCCAGCACCAGTCCCAATGCCACCGCTGCACCCACGGCTACCCAGATGCGGGGATGGCGTTGGGAGAGCACCACAAGCACGGTCAAGGCGGCATAGCCGAAGGCATGGAGAACAAAATCCCCGAAGACGTAGGCGCCCTGCACGTCATCGACCGGAGCCAGTGATCCGTAGACCAATGCAGCGATCCAACCGGCACAGATCAAACGGAAAACGATGACGCGCACGCCGTCAGGCCCAACGTGCTCGCGCCCGGCTCACGTCGTCTGCCAGCGCGGTCAATTGTTCGGCTACGCGCACTGGTGCCGTGCCCGCAAAACCATCGCGGGAAGCCAATGCCCCCTGCACCGTCAGCACGCTTCGCACGTTGGGCGTCAAGGCGTCATCGATGCCCGCGAACTCGTCGTCGGTGAGATCGCTGAGCTCCACGCCCCGCGCCTCGGCCAATCGCACGCACGCGCCGGCGATCTCGTGCGCCTGGCGGAACGCGATTCCCTGCCGCACCAACCACTCGGCGATATCGGTGGCCAAGGTGAAGCCTTCCGGGGCCGATGCAGCCATGCGATCAACATCGAAGGTCAGCGTCCGGATC
>CALKMY010000006.1 GCA_938091275.1 Candidatus Nanopelagicales bacterium
CCGAGCAGCGCCCACAGCAGCCACTCCTGCGGCTGGACGATCAACCACACGCCACCGACAACGGTCGCGACCGCGACGAGGATGGTGATCCACTTGCCCAGCGGGATGACCACCGGCCGGGTCGTCATGAGTTCCTGCAACTTCAGGTACGTGACGATCGAACCGGAGAAAGCAATCGACCCAACGATCACCGTGGCGACCGTGAAGATCAGGAAGAGCAAGTCGTCGGAGTCGACGACGAGATATTCGACGACGGCGATCAGCGCAGCGGCGCCACCGCCAACGCCGTTGAACAACGCAACCAGTTGCGGCATCGCCGTCATCTTCACTCGACGGGCGGCCACGAGTCCGACCACCGAACCAACGACAAGGAAGCCGACGATCAAGGCGAGGTTGGCCAGTTTGATGCCGCTGAAGAACAGCACACCTGTCGCCAAAGCTGCACCGATCGCACCGATCAACACGCCCGTCCTTGCCGTGCGGGGTGAGGACATGGATTTCAGAGCGAGGATGAACAGGACGGCCGCTACGAGGTAGCTGACCTGCACCCACATGGGGTCAACGTGCGTCTCGCTCATGCCGCACCGCCTTCCTCAGCAGCGGCGGCAGGTTTCTTGGATTTGAACATCTCCAGCATGCGGTCGGTCACCACGAAACCACCGACCAAGTTGATCGCACCCAGAAGAACCGCCGCAAGAGCAATCCACAGAGCGAGCGAATTGGGTTCAGACTTGCCGGCAACAATGATCGCGCCCATGACGACGACACCGTGAATGGCGTTGGCGCCCGACATCAGCGGGGTGTGCAGAACGGTCGACACCTTCGAGACGACTTCGAATCCAACGAAGACACTCAGAATAAAGATGGTCAGCAGTGCAATGCCGTCCATGCTCACGCACCTCCCTGCAGTGCTTGCTGCGCTGCTTCGTTTCGGACTTCCCCGTCGTGCACCACGGCGCACCCGTCGAGGACTTCATCCTCGAGATCGACGACGAACTCGCCTTCCTTCACCAGCAGTCCCGCGAGGGCCGCGATATTCATCGCGTACAACTGCGAGGCATGCACGGGCATCTCACTGGCAACATCCTTGGCGCCCCACACGGTGACCTGACCGACGAGGATCTCTTCACCGGAGACCGAACCTTCGACGTTGCCGCCCGTTTCACTCGCGAGGTCGACGACGACCGATCCGGGCTTCATGGTCTCGACCATGGCGCGCGTCACGAGCAGCGGAGCCTGGCGACCGGGCACGGCAGCGGTGGTGATCACGACGTCTGCGTCGGAGATGTACGGGGTGAGGGCCTCGCGCTGACGTTCTGCGCGGTCCTCGCTCATCTCCCGGGCGTAGCCGCCGGAGCCTTCGAGGGCTTCGAGATCCAAGGTGATGAAAGTGGCACCCATGGACTTGACCTCGTCAGCGCTGGCTGGCCGCACGTCGTACGCGGATACCTTCGCGCCGATGCGCTTGGCTGTTGCGATCGCTTGCAACCCGGCAACGCCGGCGCCGAGTACGAGCACCTTCGCTGGCTGGATGGTCCCCGCGGCGGTCATAAAGAGCGGGAAGAAGGACGGAAGGCGGTCGGCTCCGACCAAGGCCGCGCGATACCCGGCGACCAGTGCTTGGGAAGTGAGGGCGTCCATGGACTGCGCGCGAGAAATACGTGGCAGCAGGTCAAAGGACAAGCCGGTCGCGCCGGCGTCACGCAGAGCCTTGATTGTCTCGGTGTCCTGGGCTGGAGACAGGAACGAGATGCTCACTCCGCCCCGGCGAAGACGCGAGGCGCGCCCGTAGTCGAGGGGTCGAACGCTGGCCACTACGTCAGCACCGGCGATCTGGTCGGTGAGTGCAGCCTCGTCGAACACCTGAGCTCCGGCCTCGGTGTAGGCGGCGTCATCCGCGAAGGCTTCGGTGCCCGCTCCGGACTGAACAGCTACATCGAAGCCGAGTTGGGTGAATTTGCGAACGACGCTCGGCATCATCGCGACGCGCTTCTCCCCCGCCCGCGTTTCAGCAGGAATAACGATCTTCACGCACAGTCCTCGCTCTCGGATGGTGAGCGTGCACGGCGCGTTTTCGCAGCACCGAGCAGCGGAGAGAGCCTAGCGGGATCGGCTGAATTCGCTCCCCCAACGGCACGGGCTGACGGCTAACAGCCGAAGGGCCTGACGATCAGACCTGGCGATCGGTCCTGACGATCGGTCCTAAGCATCGACCGTCTCGGTCAGCTCTAGGCGAAAGTCGCCCGCAGTCGGGGCGGGGCGCAGCAGGGTCGGTCTGCGACGGAATCGTTTGCTAGCGGGCGGCCTTTAACAACTTCGTTAAGTACGTCCCGTAAATGTCGGCCACCTCACGGCCACCGGCCGTCTTCACGAGCTGGACGGGTTGGCCGTAGCCCTCCGCCTGCTGCACGGCGATTCTTTCCGGCATCAGGGGCTTCATGACGGTGCTTCGGCCGTAGATCTCCACCAGCTCGTGCTCCCGATACTGGTGCTCTTCGGCGACAGATCGGACCCGGTTCACCACTATCCCCGCGAGCTGGAGATCGCGGTTGTGGTTTTTTCGGACTTCGTCAATCTCGGCCATCGCCCGCTCAACTCCCTGGGCCCCAAAGTACGACGGGGTGGTCACCACCAGGGCGAGATCCGAGGCGGCGAGCGCTTCGCGCGTCAAAGCGCCCAGGGACGGAGGGCAGTCGATGAGCACGAGGTCGTATCCGTCTAAGTGGCCGAGGGCCCTGGCCAGTTTGGGCGTCCAGGGTCCTCCGGTCCAGGCGTCGAAGCGAATGGTGTTCGCGTGACCGGGGAGAACATCGACCTCTCCCGGGGCGACTTCCCAGTCGCATGGGGTCAGGGCGCTTTCAACGGTTTCGCGGGTGGGGTGCCCGAGGACATCAGCCACCGTGGTTCGGGTCTTATGGGACTTCAGGAGGGAAGTGGCGTTTCCCTGAGGGTCAAGGTCAACGACGAGTGTGGCCAACCCTCGAACGGTGGCGGCGCCCGCCAAGCCGAGAACCACCGACGTCTTTCCAACGCCGCCCTTCAGGCTCAACACGCTCACCACAGCCATAACCGTCAGTCTGTCGGGACCGGCGGTCGGGCACAACCAGTTTCTTCTCCCAGACGGAATTGGTCCGCGTTTGGTCCACGTTTGGTCCACGCGCCCGGGCGAAGTTACAGTGATCGCGACTCGACCAAGGAGGATTGCGCGTGCGGACGCTCCCGTCTTTCCCGCTGTCTC
>CALKMY010000007.1 GCA_938091275.1 Candidatus Nanopelagicales bacterium
CCAATCGGGTGCGCCGAGGCCGGTGAGAGCGGGCACGAAGACCACGCCGGCGGAATCCGGCACGCTGCGCGCGAGTTCTTCGACCTCGGGCGCGCTGTCGATGATCTGCAGGCCGTCGCGCAGCCATTGCACGGCAGACCCAGTGACGAAGATTGCACCCTCGAGCGCATAGTCGAGTCGTCCATCGGGGTGCTTCAGCGCCACCGTCGTCAACAATCCATTGTTGCTCGGCTTGGGTGTGGATCCGGTATGCACCAGGAGGAAGGAGCCGGTTCCGTAGGTGCACTTTGCGGCGCCCTCACTGAAACCGGCCTGCCCCGCAAGGGCAGCCTGTTGATCTCCCGCGATACCGGCGATCGGAACCTCGAGTCCGCAGAAGACGGCTGGATCGGTGACGGCAACCGGACCGTACGAGGGAACGACGGTGGGCAAAGCGCTCTCGGGCACATCAAAGATCGAGCACAGATCGGCACTCCAGGCACCGGTGTGAATATCGAACAAGAGCGTCCGTGAGGCGTTGGTTGCGTCGGTCACGTGTTCGAGTCCGCGCGTCATCCGGGCAATCAGGTACGAATCGACGGTGCCCATGGCCACTCGACCGTTGGTTACGTGGGCCCAGTGTTGTGGCTCGTTCTCGGCGATCCATAGCGCTTTCGTTCCGCTGAAATACGGATCGAGGCGAAGACCCGTGCGGTCCGCAATGAGTGCTTCGTGCCCCTCGCTGCGAAGGCGGTCGCACAATGGGGCGGTACGTCGGTCCTGCCACACGATCGCTTTGCGGGGTGAACCCATCGTCTCTCGATCCCACAGGCACCACGTCTCGCGCTGGTTCGTGATTCCTATCGCGACGACAGCCGCTCGGTCGATGTTCTCGAGCGCTTCACTGGTGGCGGCGATCGTGGCCGACCACACCTCACCTAGGTCGTGTTCCACTCGATCCTCTGCAGGGAAGTGCTGCGCGAACTCGCGGTAACCCGAGGCAACGACCCGAGCTGATGCGTCCACCACGAGGGCGGTGACGCCCGTGGTGCCGGCATCGATGGACATGATGAGGTCGGACGTCACTGTGCTTCCCCTACCTGCGCCCACATCTGCGCGCTCGTTCTCGTGCACATCGACATCGGAAGCGTAGCCACCAGCGCCAGGGTGTGTGCTGCTTGGTGTGGCGTTCCGTCTGCTGCTCGGAGTGCTGCTTTGAGTCCGCCGCTCATCCACTAGATTGAGAATGACAGCGTTTACAAACAATTAAGGGATAGGGACATGCGCGTTGGAGTTCTGACCGGAGGGGGCGATTGCCCGGGTTTGAACGCGGTAATCCGCGCCGTTGTTCGTCGAGGAGTGACGGACTACGGGTACGAGTTTGTTGGCTTCCGCGATGGCTGGAGGGGCCCGCTGGAGGGGCTCACCGTGGAACTCGGTATCCCGCAGGTGCGCGGGCTTCTTCCGCGTGGCGGCACCATTTTGGGTTCGTCGCGCACCAACCCCATCCAGGTCGACGGCGGTATTGACACCATCAAGGAGAACATGACGTCGCTTGGCGTGGATGCCCTTGTTGCCATCGGTGGTGAAGACACTCTCGGGGTGGCGACGGCTTTGACCGACGCCGGGCTTCCCGCAGTGGGTGTCCCCAAGACCATCGATAACGATCTGAGCGCAACTGATTTCACCTTCGGCTTCGATACCGCGGTAACGATCGCGACCGAGGCGATCGATCGCCTCCACACCACCGCGGAGTCTCATCACCGGATTCTGATCTGCGAGGTCATGGGTCGGCACGCTGGATGGATCGCGCTCCACTCCGGCATGGCTGGCGGGGCGAATGTGATTTTGATCCCCGAGGTGCCCTTCGACCTTGACCAGGTCGTCGAATGGGTCGAGTCACGATTCCGGTCGCATTACGCACCGATTATTTGTGTCGCCGAGGGTGCGCTCCCTCGCGATGGGGATCTCGTTACCAAGGACGCGACCCTGGATGCGTTCGGGCACGTGAAGCTCTCGGGTATCGGGGAGTGGCTGGCTTCGCAGATCGAGGAGCGCACCGGCAAGGAAGCCCGCACAACCGTCCTCGGTCACGTGCAGCGGGGAGGAACCCCGACGGCTTTCGATCGCGTGCTCGCCACTCGATTCGGGCTCAACGCCATTGCCGCCGTCAAGGACGAGGCGTGGGGAACCATGGTGGCTCTGCAAGGGACCGACATCGTTCGCGTGCCTCTTCAGGCTGCGACAGGAACATTGAAAACCGTTCCTGCGGAGCGGTACGAGGAGGCAATGGCCTTCTTCGGCTGAGCGCGGCCTACCCTTTGCTCGTGGACTCCATGACCTGGCCGGATCTGGCCGCGGTCCAGCAACCCCCGTGGCCGGACGCCCCGGAGGTCGAGCGTGCCGTGGCGCAGTTGCGGGCCCTGCCACCCCTGGTGTTCGCCGGTGAATGCGACCTGCTCACCGAGCGTCTGGCTCAGGCGTCGCGGGGTGAGGCGTTTGTTCTGACCGGCGGTGACTGCGCGGAAACATTCGAGGCCAACACCGCGGATTCGATCCGGGCCCGACTCAAGACGGTGCTGCAGATGTCGGTCGTGCTCACGTACGCGGCGTCCCTTCCCGTGGTCAAGATGGGCCGGCTGGCTGGCCAGTACTTCAAGCCGCGCAGCAAGACGGTGGAAATTCGCGACGGCGTCGAGTTGACCAGTTACCTCGGCGATGCGGTGAACGCACTGGCCTTCGATCCGGATTCCCGGCGGCCCGACCCGCAGCGTCTGGTGCAGGCGTACCACGCGTCGGGAAGCGCGTTGAACCTCGTGCGGGCCTTCACCCAGGGTGGCTACGCCGACCTGCGTCAGGTGCACGCATGGAATCAAGACTTCGTACGGGACTCAGCCGCCGGCGAGCGATATGAGGAACTCGCCGAACACATCAACCGAGCACTGTCCTTCATGCAGGCGTGCGGAACGGATCCCGTCGAGTTCGAGCGAGTGGAGTTCTACGCCGCTCACGAGGCACTGTCGATGGATTACGAGCGGGCGCTCACGCGGATCGACTCACGTACCGGAAAGCCCTACGACGTGTCGGGTCACTTCCTGTGGGTCGGGGAGCGCACGCGTCAACTCGACGGCGCCCACATGCATTTCGCGTCAACCATCAGCAACCCCATTGGCATGAAGGTGGGGCCGACGGCATCACCGGATGAGATCGTCGAAGCCGCCCAAGTGCTCAACCCCGATCGGATACCCGGTCGACTTTCTCTGATCACCCGTATGGGCGCGGGCCAGGTGCGCGACGTGCTCCCGGGAATCGTCCAAAAGGTTGATGCCAGTGGAATTCCCGTGGTGTGGGTGTGCGACCCGATGCATGGAAACACGCGGGAGGCGGCGAGCGGGCATAAGACTCGACTCTTCGATGACGTCATCGATGAGGTCGAGGGGTACAATCATAGTTCCTGAAAGATTCAAACGAGTTTTAATTGGATACTTGGTTAACTCTTTCAAGATATTTTCCATTGGCTGATCCAAATCGATATCAACA
>CALKMY010000008.1 GCA_938091275.1 Candidatus Nanopelagicales bacterium
TCGTCGTCTTCGGCAACTACCTCCGCCAGAATGTCGAAGCCGCCGGCGCAGACGACGAGATATTGGACATCGGGCAACTTCTCGATGGCCTCGGCGGCAGCATCCAGGTTCCCGGTCACGCTGATGCCGATCATGGCGGCGCGGGCAAAGCCCACCTGCAATGGATCGGTGACCGCGACGATCTGCATCACCCCCGCGTCCAGGAGGCGTTGCACCCGTTGTCGCACGGCCGCTTCCGATAGACCGACCGTCTTGCCGATGGCGCTGTAGGAGCGCCGGCCGTCGGCCTGGAGTTCCTCGATGATCGACTTGGAGACGTCGTCGAGGACCTGGGTTTTGGTTGACACCCGGCCATGGTTGCCGATGTGAACCCGAGAAGCAAGTGAATTAGTGGCCAATTGACTAATTAGATGCGGAATTCGTTGATTTCTACCCAAAACACTGTGGAAATGCCCCTTACGTCCTAACGTTGGTCCGCTGAAGACCATCAGCAGTCGAAGCCGAGGAGGCGAGCAGTGGAGGTTCGAAACTTCATCGACGGCGCCAGTGTCGATGCCCAGAGCGGGTCGCGCAGTGACCTGGTGGACCCGACAACGGGCGAGGTGTTTGCTCAAGCCCCGGTCTCGCAGGCTGCCGATATCGATGCCGCGTACGCCGCGGCTGAGCGCGCCTTCGAGGTGTGGGGAAACACAACTCCGGCGGAGCGCCAGATGGCACTGCTGAAGATCGCGGACGCGATCGAGTCTCATGCCGACGAGTTGATTGCTCTGGAGAGCCAGAACACCGGGAAGCCACTGGCCCTGGTCGCCTCGGAGGAGATCCCACCGATGGTGGATCAGATTCGATTCTTCGCCGGTGCAGCTCGAGTTCTCGACGGACGCGCCGCGGGTGAATACATGGCGGGACATACGTCCTTCATTCGACGCGAACCGGTCGGGGTCGTCGGCCAGGTGACGCCATGGAACTACCCGATGATGATGGCGGTGTGGAAATTCGCTCCCGCCATCGCGGCCGGAAATTCGGTGGTACTCAAGCCGAGTGACACCACACCGGTGACGACGGTTCGGATGGCAGAAATCATCGCCGAGGCCGATGTTCTTCCTGCGGGTGTATTCAACGTGGTGTGCGGCGATCGGGACACCGGACGCAATCTCGTCGAACATCCGACGCCACAGATGGTGGCGATCACCGGCTCTGTCCGCGCCGGCATGCAGGTCGCCGAATCAGCGGCTCGCGACGTCAAGCGCGTTCACCTCGAACTTGGTGGCAAGGCTCCGGTGATGGTGTTCGACGATGCCGATCTCGAGGCCGCCGCAGAAGCTCTGGCGATCGCCGGATACTTCAACGCCGGCCAAGACTGTACGGCGGCGACCCGAATGATCGTGGCTCCGAAGATCTACGACGACTTCGTCGCCGCCATGAGCGAGCAAGCAGCGAATACCGCCACGACGTTCGCGGATGGACCCGGCGGAGAAGCGCTCGTGCCACCGGTCAACAACGCCAACCAATTCGACCGCGTGTTGGGTTTCCTGGAGCGGACTCCGAAGCATGCAGAGATCGTCGCGGGAGGTGACCGTGAGGGCGACCGAGGGTTCTTCGTTCAACCAACCGTCGTCGCGAATCTGCAACAGGATGACGAAATGATCCAGCAGGAAGTCTTCGGACCTGTGATCACCATCCAGCGCTTCACCGATGAGGATGAGGCCCTTCGTTGGGCCAACGGGGTTGCGTACGGATTGGCGTCCAGTGTGTGGACCAAGGACTTCGGCCGCGCCATGCGCATGTCCAAGGCCTTGAACTTTGGAACGGTATGGATTAACACGCACATTCCGCTGGTCGCCGAGATGCCGCACGGGGGCTTCAAGCACTCCGGATACGGCAAGGACCTGTCCATGTATGGGTTCGAGGACTACACGCGCATCAAGCACGTCATGGCAGACATTTCGCTGTAGCGCCCGAGCCGCGCGTCGGTGCGCCGCCGAGACTTATCGCAGTATGCCCTTGGCCGCTTCGATAGCGGCGGTGACGAAGGAACGAGCCGCGGGCAGAGATTGATCACCTTGGCGAATCACCAAGGAGATGACTCGGGGCTCGATGGTGGGGGAGAGTGAGACGGTCGTGATGCCGGCGTCGTGCATGTCTATCGCGAGTCGAGGCATGACCGCCGGGCCCACGCCGCTTCGCACCATCGCCTGAACTGCTCCGTTGTCGACGGTGCGAAAGAGGTAACGAGGCGTAATCCCGTGACTGCGGAGAAAGGCATCGACGTCGTCCTGATATGTAAGCGCCGGTTGGCCAATGAGATCCACTCCGTCCAGAGCCGTGACCGGGATCATGCCCCTGTGCACGTGCTCGTGGAGCTCGCTGTCGGGGCCGAGGAGGAGCAGGTACGGGTCGGTGCCCAGTTCTGTCACGTCCAGACGAGGGTCGCTCGAGGTTCCCTCAATGAAAGTCGCGTCGAGTTCATCCTCGAGAAGGAGGTCAATCAAGCCCTCGGAACTCGGGCCTTCGAACAAAGAGAAGGTCACGTGCGGAGACTTCATCCGCAGGGCGTGAACGGCGACGGGCAGCAAGTGGACCGCGACGCTTTGGAAAGTGCCGATCTTGATCCGGCCGGAGGCACCGGAGGCCACATCGCGAATATCGAGTTCGGCGTTTGTCAGGTGCTCGAGAATGTGTTGCGCCTGCGGCAGCAGCACCCGGCCTAGGGGAGTGAGCGAAATGGGCTTCGGGCCACCGGGACGCTCGAAGAGCCGGGCTCCGATGTGCTTTTCTAGCGCGGCCACCTGCTGGCTGACGGTGGCCTGGCCGTACCGGAGTTCGTCCGCGGCGGCACTGAAGGACTCTTCGCGGGCAACGGCGACGAAAGCCGCGAGCTGCCGAAACGAGGCTTCCGCCATACCCATGTATTGAATTATACGATCAACACAACCATATTCCATAATTTTTCATGTTCACAAGATTCCTTTAACTTTCCCTCCAGGAGGGAAAAGAAATGATTGCGTGGTACTGGTCGTGGATTCTCATGTCGGTGAACCTGACCGCCATGGTCCTAGCGGGGCGACGGCTGTGGTGGGCCTGGTTGGTCGCCGTCGCCGCCGAATGTCTGTGGTTGGTCTACGGATATTCAACCCAGCAGTGGGGCTTCTCGGTGTTCGCCCTGGTCTTCGGTGCCGTCTACCTGCGCAATGCCTACACGTGGCGTGATGCGCCGCGTCCGAGAGAGCCGAGCCGCAGTGACATGAGCTCGGATGCCATCAGCTCGGATCACGCGAGCAACGAAGACGCGCTTGACGATGCACCCATCGGTGCGCTGGTGGACTTCGATGCGCTGGCAATGGCGATAGAGAATCGGTCCTGGAACGATTCCGACCCGCGTGCACACGACATCGTGGCTACCGCTCGCGCTTGCGGACTTAATCCCGTGGCGATCGATGTGTATGAGGACCACGCGAGTCCCCGTCCCGTTCGTGAGCGAGCCCTCGCGGCCATTGCAAGTGCTGTGCGCCGTCAGGAAGGTCGTCC
>CALKMY010000009.1 GCA_938091275.1 Candidatus Nanopelagicales bacterium
TGGCGATGCCGAAGAACGGCAGCGCGATGATGTACACCTCGGGGTGACCAAAGAACCAGAACAGGTGTTGCCACAAGATGGCTCCGCCGTTTTCGGGCAGGAAGACGACCGAGCCGAAGGTTCTGTCGATGAACATCACCAGAAGAGCAGCGGCAAGAACCGGAAAAGCCACCAGAACGAGCACCGAGGTGATGAAGATCGTCCACGTGAAGATGGGCATCCGGAACATGGTCATGCCCGGTGCGCGCATCGTCATGATCGTCGTGACGAAGTTCACCCCACCGAGGATGGTGCCGAGACCACCGATCGCCAAACCGATGAACCACAAGTCTGCGCCGGCGCTCGGGGAGAAGACAGCATTGCTCAGCGGCGCGTACGCGAACCAGCCGAAGGCGGCGGCCCCGCCAGGGGTCAGGAAGCCGGCTCCGACGATGAGGCCGCCGAAGAGGAACAGCCAGAACCCGAACATGTTCAGCCGGGGGAAGGCGACGTCCGGGGAGCCGATTTGCAGCGGCATGATCACGTTGCCGAATCCGATGAACAGCGGCGTTGCGAACAGCAACAGCATGATGGTGCCGTGCATGGTGAACAACTGGTTGTACTGCTCCAGGGAGATCACCTGAAGCCCGGGAAGGGCGAGTTCCGCCCGGATGACCAGAGCCATGAGCCCGGCGATGAAGAACCAGATCATCGAGGTGAAGATGTACATGTAGCCGATGGTCTTGTGGTCGGTCGATGTCGCCCAGTTGACGATCGCCTTGCCAATACTCGGCCGGCGCGGGGTATAGACCGGCGCTTCGGTCGTCGTGCTCGTGACGGGGGGCTCGTTCAGAAGAGTCATAGCCTGCGCTCCTCGGGGCGTTGTCCATCGCTGTTGATGCGATCGCTGTCGAGCTTCCCTGTTTGCCCCTTGGCGCGCAGTTCACTCATCTTGGCGTCGAACTCGTCTCGCTCAACCACCTTCACCTGGAACAGCATCCGGGCGTGGTCGACGCCGCACAGTTCCGCGCATTTGCCGGCGTAGGTGCCGATCTTGTCCGGGGTCAACTCGAAGGCGTTGGTCTTGCCGGGGACCACGTCCATCTTGAACAGGAAGGACGGAACCCAGAAGGAGTGGATGACGTCCGGTGAGTTCAGCTCGAACCGGATCTTTTCGTCGACCGGCAGGTAAAGCGTCGGTGGCTCACCGGGTGAACCCTCGCCGTAGGGAACGCCGACGTCGTAGGTGTCTTGATCGACATAGTTGAAGGCCCATGACCAGCGGAAGCCCACGACACCGACGGTCTGCTGCTGGTCATTGTCGAGGGTCAAGATCTCGCTTTGGTCCCGAGCCGTGAACCAGAAGAGGCCGAGGATCATGATGAGCGGGACGATCGTGTAGAGCGCCTCGAGCGGGAGGTTGTACTTGGTCTGCTCCGGTACCTCGTTGGCGTGCCGACGCCGGTACGCGATAGCGGCCCAGATCATCAGCCCCCAGGTGACGATGCCGACGGCCCATGCGGCGATCCACGATCCATTCCACAGGTTTTGAATGATGGGCGCCTCCACCGAGGCCGGCTCCGGGAGGTCGAAGAAGAACGCCTCGTTGGCGGTGCAGCCGGTGAGAGCCAGACCCGTGAGCGCGAGTGCTGCGGTGCCGACCAGAACCCGACTCGACCGGGATCGCTGGGTCTTCGTACGCAGACGGGCAGCAACGTCGTGATCCACGAATCACCCTTCTTTTCCATCGCCAACCCGAGTCTCTTCCCAGGGGAAATCCCCCCACAAACACTAGCGCACCAGGCACCCCCGAAACCCCGGGGGAGAGGCAGAAAACAGCCGATGGAGGGTGACATCCACCACTCCCGCTAGCGTGCGACTATGTCCGATCCGCAGGCGCCGATCTCCGCCGCTGAGACACCCGAAATCTGGCCGGACCCTGGACCTGCACCGCTGGCTGGTTACCTCGATGCCGTCGCGGGTCAGCCCGTACTTCCGGTCGCAACCCAGGCCCTGGTCGCAGCTCTAGAGCAAGGCTGGTCCGACCCGGCTCGCTTGCACCACCAGGGCCGTCGCGCGGGGCTGGTTCTCGATACCGCGCGCGCGGCGATCGCAGGCTTTCTGGGTGTGCCAGTGGCCTCCTGTTTCGTCGGAAGCTCCGGTGCCGATGTGTTGCGGGCGGCCGTTATGGGGCTCTACCAGGCCCGACTCTCCGCCGGAGCCCCTGCGCGCATCCTCGTTGCTGCGACCGAATCCATGGCCGTGACCTTCGCGACCCGCGCCTGCCCCGGCGTCGAAACCATCACAATCCCGGTCGATGCGTTCGGCCGCATCGACACCGAAGCACTCTCTGCCGCGATCGGTGATGGTGCGGCTCTGGTCTGCGTTCAGCAAGCCAATGCCGAAGTCGGGACGGTGCAGCCTGTGCAGGACGTTCACGCTCTGTGTCGGCAGGCGGGGATTCCGATGGTCAGCGAAGCCATTCAGGTAGCCGGCCATCGGGCCGTCGGCGACGCCTGGGATGTCCTGGTCGCCGTTCCTCGTGACTGGGGTGGGCCCCCGGGGTGCGCGGTGCTGGTCGTCTCACCTGACGTTCGATGGCGACCGGACGAGGCTCCCGACCGCGGATGGGTCGGTGGCTTCCCCGACGTCGCGGCCGTGGCAGCAGCCGCGACCGCGGCGGAATTCGTCGAGCCCCACTGGGAAGCGCAAGCCGCGCACCACACCGCCATGATCGATCGCATTCGAACTGCCGCGGAAAGATGGCAGGGGGTTCAGGCTGTCGGAGATCCTGTGGACCGACTCCCCCACATCGTCACTCTCGTCGCGGACGGAATCGTCGGCGAAATCGTCGTCACCGAGTTGGACAAGCAGAGCATTGCGGTCGCCAGTGGATCCGCGTGCACCGCCGACACCCGGATGCCCAGCCACGTTCTCGAAGCGATGGGCGTTTTCGATCCGACCAGCTCGGGAAGCCTGCGCGTGTCCTTGCCCTACGGATGCACCGACGCCTCAATCGACGCCTTTCTCCACGAAGCTCCCCAGATCATCGCGGCCGCGCGCGGCTAGTAGCGATCGGCTGTGGCATCGCCGCCCAGACACGGTTCTTCGTTCGCCACGGTGGCCAGTGTCGCCAGGTACTCCGCCCGGGTGATCTCGATCGCACCCAGGCTCGCAAGATGATCGGTGCGCCACTGCACATCGATCAACCTTTCGCCCGGGCAGGCACGCAGGATCTCTACCAGTGCGACGAGTGCGACCTTGGACGCGTCGCGCCGTCGGTGAAACATCGACTCCCCGGCAAACAATCCGCCCACTTCGACGCCATAGAGGCCGCCAACAAGTTCACCGTCCTGCCACACTTCGATCGAATGCGCGTAGCCGCGTCGGTGCAATTCTGCGTAGGCGTCGACGAATTCTTCGGTGATCCAGCCATGTGGTCGGCTCGGGTCCGCGCATGAGCGAACGACGTCCACGAAGCACTGATCCACGGACGTGCCCATGCGCCGCATGGATGATGCCAACGACCGCGACACGATCAAAGATGCGGGGTCGAGCACGCCCCGCGGATCGGGCGACCACCAGCCCAGCGCTTCGCCCCCACCGCCGCCATGGCCGGGGACGGCGACGTGCATCGGAAACAAGCCCTGCCGGTAGGCCGACACGAGCGTGCCGGGGTCGAGCCCCCCACCGATTGCCACGAGGTCTTCCCCAGGTTCGGCAACGGAGGGATCGACCAACTCCCACTCGGCGGGTGGCAAGGTCTCGGACATCTCAGCCGACCGCACGCGCAACCAGGGTGCGTTAAGGGCGGGGGCAGGACACGTGCTGGTTGATCTCGGCCGCAGCGTCGTCGCCGTACGCCGTGGCCAGCCGCTGCAGGAAGTGTTGCTGCGCGAGTTGGTATTCCTGGGTGCCGATCGTCTCGATCACGTAGGTGGCGACCAGGGATCCGACCTGGGCTGACCTCTCGTCAGAAAGACCCCACGATTGGCCGGCGAGGAAACCGGCACGGAACGCATCTCCGACACCGGTCGGGTCGGCCTTGCTCTCCTCTTCCGGAACGCCAACGAGAACGGGGTCGCAGCCGCGTCGCTCGATGCGGGCGCCGTCGGGGCCGAGGGTGATGATGCGAACATTCACAAGGGCGGCGAGGTCAGCAGCCGTCCAGCCAGTCTTCTGTTCGATCAGGGCCGCCTCGTACTCATTCGTGAACAGGTACTCCGCTCCCTCGATCAGGGGCTTGATGTCGTCACCGTCCATCCGGGCGAGCTGCTGGGACGGGTCAGCAGCGAAGGGATACCCGCGGAAGCGGCATTCGTCGGTGTGACGTCGCATTCCCTCCGGATCGTTCGCCCCGATCAGCACCACATCCGCGCCCCCGACCTGATCGACGATGGGCTTCAACTCGATGTTGCGCGCTTCGGACATGGCCCCTGGATAAAACGACGCGATCTGGTTCTGCTCGGTGTCCGTCGTGCACACGAATCTCGCCGTGTGGTGCGAGTCAGACACGTGCACACCGCGCGTATCGACCCCGTGTCGCTGCAGCCACGACTCGTAGTCGGCGAAGTCAGGACCGACGGCACCGACGAGTACCGGGCTGAGACCCAAGCACCCCATACCGAAGGCGATGTTGGGCGCGACGCCACCTCGTCGAATCTGCAATTCCTCCACGAGGAACGACAGCGAAACTTTGTCGATCTTGTCGGCCACCAGCGAGTCTGAGAACTTCCCGGGAAAGCTCATCAGGTGGTCGGTTGCAATGGATCCGGTGATCAAAATGGCCACGAGCACGGACCCTACCTGTGATGGCCACGATTAGCCGCCACTCGCACGGCCGCGATTCACATGGTCGGTTTTGCGAACGAGCAGCCTGTATGGCCGGCCGCGGCCGGACCAATAGCGAGGAACGACTTAGTGGAAGGAATCCCCGCAGGCGCACGAACCTTGGGCATTGGGGTTGTCGATGGTAAAGCCCTGCTTCTCGATCGTGTCGACGAAGTCGATCGTCGCGCCACTCAGATACGGGGCGCTCATGCGGTCGGTGACCACACCGACGCCACCGAAGTCCTTCAGGACGTCTCCATCGAGGTTCCGGTCGTCGAAGAAGAGCTGGTAGCGAAGGCCCGAACAGCCCCCGGGTTGCACGGCGATCCGCAGCGTCAGGTCATCGCGACCTTCGGCCTCCAAGAGGGTTTTCACCTTGCTGGCAGCTTCGTCGGTCAGCACGATGCCGTCGGTCGTCTCGGTGTCCATCACGTCGCTCATGTATTTGTCCTTCTTCGTGGAACTGTTTCGTGCGCCTCCAGGGGTGATAACCGCCCGCGACGCCGGATTATTCCCACTATTGCATGATCCACGACGAGGGGCCAGCCGCCCTGCCTGCGGGCGTGCCCGGTTTGGCAGACTCTTCCCATGGCAGGCACGTTCGTCGAACCGGAGCCGACCCCGCTCGCCCTGCTCCTCCTCGGTCAGCAGGCGGATCCGCAGAGCGAACGAGGGGTCGAGTGCCCCGGGGATCTCCCCGCGCCGTCGGACCCCGACCTAGTCGCTCGCGCCCTCACAGCCAAGCAGGCACTGGGCGACCGGCTCTTCATCCTGGGTCATCACTATCAACGTGACGAGGTCATTCAATTCGCCGATGTCACCGGGGATTCGTTCAAGCTCTCCCAGCAAGCCGCCGCACGACCAGCGGCAGAGTTCATCGTTTTCTGCGGCGTGCACTTCATGGCGGAGAGCGCCGACATCCTGACCAGCGACAACCAGAAGGTGATCCTTCCGGACATGGCGGCCGGCTGCTCGATGGCGGATATGGCGGAAATCAGTCAAGTCGAGGACTGCTGGCGCACCCTCGAGCGAGTGGGCGTTGCCGACAGAACGATTCCCATCACCTACATGAACTCCAGCGCCGCCATCAAGGCCTTCACCGGCAAGCACGGAGGATCGGTGTGCACATCGAGCAACGCCGAGCGGAGTTTGACCTGGGCATTCGAAAAGGGAGACAAGGTTCTCTTCCTTCCCGATCAACACCTGGGTCGCAACACTGCGGTGCGTGATCTCGGCTTATCTCTCGATGATTGCGTCGTATACGACCCTCGGCAGGACAACGGTGGCCTGAGCGATTCTCAAATCCAAGAAGCCCGCGTGATCTTGTGGCGTGGTCATTGCTCAGTGCATGGACGATTCACGGCCGAATGCGTGGACGATGTCCGCAAGCGCGTTCCGGGAGTGACCGTGATCGTGCACCCCGAGTGCGACTACTCGGTCGTTGCCAAAGCCGATCAGGTCGGATCCACCGAGAAGATCATCGCCGCCATCGACAATGCCCCGGCCGGATCGAAGTGGTCCGTGGGCACCGAGTTGAACTTAGTCAAGCGGTTGGCGCTGAACAATCCGGATAAGGAAATCGTCTATCTCGACAAGACCGTGTGCTTCTGCTCGACGATGAACCGCATCGACCTCCCCCATTTGGTGTGGGCGCTGGAGAGTCTGGCGGCCGGCCATGTCGTCAACCAAATCGATGTGGATTCTGATACCGAGCATTGGGCGAAGGTCGCGCTCGATCGAATGCTCGCCCTTCCCGGGCCCACTCCCGACCGCGACTAGCGGCAACGACGCTCTTACAGGCCGGGGGCGTTCCACACGGCAAACCAGCGTCCGAGGTTCTTCTCCATCGGCAGCTCACCCTCGAGCAGGTCCCGCACCTGAAGCTCCAGCACGTTGTTGCGCTGCTCGTCCCTGCCCTGGGTGGGCGCGAACGGATAGAAGGTGCCCGCTTTGAACAAATACACGAGGGCTAGTTGCTGGTCGTCCGGCCCACGGAAAGACACCAGGGAGCACAGCAACTGCGGCCCGAAGCCGGCCTCCACCAAGGACACGTTCACCGCGTGCGCATCGGTGACAGCGGTCGCGACATCGACCGGATCCGTAGCGAGAACTACCCAGTCGTAGCCGAAGCGGTCTGCGGTGATTTCGACCGGCGGACCTGCGTCGGCATCGAGCAGGGCACGCACATCGGCTTCTATCTCCGCGAAGGCGCGTCCCTCGGGGGCCCGGAAGGCAACGGCCGCTCGGCCCGTCGGGGTGAAATCGAGTGCGGCCTGCACGGTGATCGCCGCGGACGGCACCGCGAAGAGGGAGTCGAGGTTGGGTCCGACCGGCTTGCGGCGACCGAAGACTGCGTCCAGAAGGCCCATCAGTGCGCCGCCATTACCGCTGCCCGAGCTCCCTGGCGATGCTTGCCAGCTGCGCCAGACGCTTTTCCAGCGGCGGATGGGTGGAGAACCACTGCTCGAGCGTGAATTCGCGCTTTCCCGCAACGGCCGGAGCGAAAGCGAAGGCGCTCACCGCCTCCATCTGTCGGATATCCCCGGTGGGGATGGTCGCCATATCTCCCGAGATCTTGGTCAACGCGCTGGCAAGGGCGCTGGGTTTACCCGTCAAGAGGGCGGCCCCTCGGTCCGCTCCCAACTCTCGGTATCTCGACAGCGCGTTGATTAGGAGGTAGGAGAAGAAGTACACGATGACGCTGACCACCATCACGCCGATGAAGACCAAGGCGGTGTTCTGATCGCGTCGACCACGCATCATCGATCCCCACATCGCGCTGCGCACCATGAAGCCCGCCAATATCGCGGTAAAGGACGCCACCGTCATCACCGTGACGTCTCGGTGCGCGACATGGGAGAGCTCGTGCGCCAGCACGCCTTCGAGCTCGTCACGATTCAGGCGCCGGAGCAAACCCGTGGTCACCACGACGACTGATCTGTTCGGAGACCGTCCCGTGGCAAAAGCATTCGGCGCCTCGCTATCGGCGATCCCCACACGGGGCTTTGGCATATCCGCCATGGCGCACAGTCGGTCGACAACAGCGTGCAACTGCGGAGCCTGCTCCGGGGTCACTTCGACGGCCCGCATCGCCTTCATGGACAAGGTGTCCGAGAACCACCATTGCCCGAACAGCAGTGCGCCGCTGAGCCCGAGGATGAGGATCGCACTGAAGCCGAGGGCATACAGGGCGGCTGCGAGCACGACGTATAACAGCCCGAGGCCGAACAGGGTCCCGAACATGCGAGTCGTCAAACCCCGGTCAGTGCCGTATCGCGTGCGCGCCACAGCGACGGACCCCTCTCTTCGCAACCGCTGGTGCGAACCGAACTCTGATAGCGCTCGTGACTTAGTTCTCGATCTCCGGCTTGCTCTCTGCCGAACCGAGTTCGTTCTTCATCGCCGCCAGTGTGGATTCGACCTCCGCTTGGCTGGCCATCTGCTCGAGTTCGGCGGTGATCGAGTCCTTGCCCATGCCCATCGGGTCCTCGAGGGCTCCGGTTGCCATCAATTCGTCAATGGCACCGGCCCGCGCTTGCATTTCGGCGGTCTTGTCTTCGGCCCGCTGGACGGCCATGCCAACATCGCCGAGCTCGTCGGAGATACCGGCGAAGGCCTCGTTGATCTTGGTGGTCGCTTCGGCAGCCGAGTAGGTCGCCTTGATGGTTTCTTTGCGGGTCCGGAACGACTCGACTTTGGTTTGCAGTTGCTGTGCGGCGACGGTGAGTTTCTCTTCTTGCTGCTGCAACTGTGCCAACTGACCCTGCAGGTCAGCGATCTGCTGGTGCAACCCGCTACGGCGAGTCAAGGCCTCGCGGGCGAGATCCTCCCGACCCTGCGCCAGCGCGGCTCGGGCTTGCTCTTCCAGCGTGCTTTCCTTCTGCGATAGGCCCTGGAGTTGCAGTTCGATGCGCTTGCGGCTCGTGGCGACGTCCGCCACGCCCCGTCGGACCTTTTGCAGCAGCTCGAGTTGCTTCTCGTAGGAGTAATCGAGGGTTTCGCGAGGATCTTCGGCACGGTCGAGTGCCTTCGATGCCTTCGACTTGAAGATCAAGGTGAAGCGCTGCCACAGACCCATGGGTCCCTCCTCTGTCATGCACGCCAGCGAATACGCGTAACTGCCAACAGCCTAAGCGGGGACGTAGAGTTTGGCTGTCCCCGCCCCCGCGGGTGATGTTCAGCGCATTAGGCTGACCGCACCATGGCTGGTTTTCCGAAGTTCTGGGGCGGCGCGGAGCCCACACCGAACACTGAGCCGCAGCCCGACCCCAACGACCCGCGCGCACCCAAGGGTCGCGCGACACCCTCGCGCAAAGAAGCCGAGGCGGCTCGCAAGCAGGGTCTTCGTGCATCAAGCCGGGGGCGCACAACCAAAGAAGGCAAGAAGGCCTCACGGGAGGCCGAGCGGGAGGCGCGCTCCCGCCAGCGCGCAGGAATGATGGTGGGCGACGAGCGCTACATGCCGGCACGGGATCGCGGTGCGAACCGTCGATTCGTGCGCAACTTCGTCGATGCTCGCTTCACCATCGCCGAATACTTCATCTTCATCGCCATCGCGGTCCTGCTCTTGGGATTCGTCCAAAATCCCGCGATTCAGTCATTCGTCTCTCTGGCGTTCTTCGCCGTGACCGCCCTGATCGTCATCGACACCGCCATCCTTCTCATCCAAATGAACATTCGGGCCAAGAAGGAATTCCCCGACAAGTCGGATCGTCGCGGGCTGATGCTCTATGCGGTGATGCGAACGCTGCAACTTCGACGCCTCCGTCTTCCGCCACCGATGGTGACGCGCGGCGGCAAGCCGATCAAGCGCGGTGCCGACGGCAAGCCGATCAAGGACGCCTGAGCGGCACCTGTCGCCCTGCACGGGTTTCCCCCCGCAACGTGCGGACTACCCTGACGTCGTGACGAGCACC
>CALKMY010000010.1 GCA_938091275.1 Candidatus Nanopelagicales bacterium
ATCGTCAAGCACGTGTGCCAAAACCACGGAGGCGAATGCACCGTCTGGTCCGAGGTGGGAACGGGATCGACGTTTACCCTGCGACTCCCGGTCTACGACCCCCACACGGATATGCAACGGCAGGCCCATGAGTTAGATATCGATGTTGTGACGACCCCGGAGCAGGGAGGATCTTCGTGACACGAGTGCTGGTTGTCGAAGACGAAGAGTCGTTCTCCGATGCTTTGACCTTCATGCTGGAACGCGAGGGCTACGAGGTGGCAGTCGCGGCAGACGGCAATGCGGCAATAGAGGAATTCGAGAAATCAGGGGCCGACATCCTCCTGCTCGATTTGATGTTGCCCGGTCTGCCCGGCACCGAAGTGTGCCGACAGATACGAACACGCTCACAGGTGCCGATCATCATGCTCACCGCGAAGGATGGCGAGGTCGACAAAGTGGTCGGACTCGAACTGGGTGCCGACGACTACGTCACCAAGCCCTTCTCGTCGCGAGAGTTACTCGCGCGAATTCGAGCGGTGCTGCGACGCAACGGAGAGTTGGAAGAGTTGCTGCCAGCAGCAATCGAAGCCGGACCGGTGCGGATGGATGTCGACAGGCACGTGGTCACGGTTCGTGGTGAGCAGGTGTCCATGCCCTTGAAGGAGTTCGACCTACTGGAAATCCTGGTGCGCAATTCCGGGCGAGTGCTCACTCGCGCGCAACTCATCGACCGGGTGTGGGGGTCGGACTACGTCGGGGATACCAAGACGCTGGACGTTCACATCAAACGCTTGCGGGCCAAAGTGGAAACCGATGCTGCGCACCCCGTTCACTTGGTCACCGTGCGTGGGCTCGGTTACAAGTACGACGCGTGAGGTTGGCGCGGGGTTACATCGCCGGTGGAACTGGCTCGATTCCCTCGTAGTAGCCGGTCGGGGGAACGACGAGCACATTCGCTTCAACAATCCCGGAGCGCTCGAATTGAAGAGCGACGGGGACGTACGTACTGGGAGGGGCGTCGAACTCGTAAGAGTTGATCCACCGGTCGGATTCATACCCGAAGCCCACGGACTGGTTGGGGAGTAGTTCCACCACATCGCCGGTGATGAAGGCGGGGACACCGTCGATCAGAGCAGCCAGGAGATTGTCCGCTTCCAGATCTTGATTGGTCACGCGCATGATCAAGGTTGCGCTGGCCGAGGCGTCGGGCCCCGCGACAAGCGTCAGATTCTCGGCGCGAATATCGCCGGCCTGAACTTGGACGCCGTTCCCCGTCAACTGCACTGATTGCATGTTGGTGGAGGCGTTCGGGCCGTTGTAGCAACCGGTCAATGTCAACGTGAGAGCGGCAAGAGTGCTGGTCATGACGAGTGCTGTGGAGGGACGGCTGTTCACGGCCGCAGAGTATCGGTCGATTGTGCGGTGGTAGAATCAGCGTTCCGGAAAGGGGATCCTCTCAATGGCTTTTAACGTCGGAGACACTGTCGTCTACCCACACCATGGCGCAGCACTCATCGAATCGGTGGAGATGCGCAAGATCAAGGGAGAGGATCGGGAGTACCTCGTTCTTCGCGTAGCGCAAGGGGACCTGACGGTTCGAGTGCCCGCGGACAACGTTGACTTGGTCGGGGTTCGTGACGTTGTGAACGCAGAAGGCCTGGACAAAGTGTTCACGGTCCTGCGTCAGCCGTACACCGAGGAGCCCACCAACTGGTCGCGTCGGTACAAGGCCAATTTGGAGAAGCTGGCATCCGGTGACGTCATCAAGGTCGCCGAAGTGGTCCGGGACCTGTTCCGTCGAGAGCAAGAGCGTGGCTTGTCGGCGGGAGAGAAGCGCATGCTCGCCAAGGCACGCCAGATCCTGGTCAGCGAGTTAGCGCTCGCAGAGAAGACCGACGAGGACAAGGCCGAGGCCATCCTCGACGAGGTCCTGGCTTCCTGATCAGTTCGTCGTGAGCGACGACGTTGGCTACGGGCGCGTCGCCGCCCTCGTTCCCGCAGCGGGCAAGGGTGAACGCCTCGGTCCAGGAGCCCCGAAAGCCATTCGAGAAATCGCCGGCACTCCGATGTTGGTCCATGCGGTGAAGGCACTCGCCGCCAGTCCCGTTGTCGACGTTGTGGTCGTCGCCGCTCCATCGGATTACCGAGAAGACGTGGGTTCGTTGCTTCAACCCCAAGAGTTCTCCGCCGAGGTTTTCGTTGTGGCGGGGGGAGAATCTCGATCGGAATCTGTCGCCCGGGCACTGATCGCACTGCCGGATGACGTCGACGTGGTCCTCGTTCATGACGCCGCGCGTCCGCTGGTCCCACCGGAGGTAATCACCAATGTGGTGGCCGCCGTCAGGGACGGCCACGCAGCCGTGGTTCCCGTCGTGCCGCTCGTCGACACCATCCGAACAGTAAGTAGTGATGCCTCGTTGGGGGCAACGGTGTCGCGAGACTCTCTACGGGCCGTGCAGACACCGCAGGGCTTCACCCGCGACGTTCTTCAGCGTGCACACGCGGAAGTCGACGCTCCCGTCACCGATGACGCCGGAATGGTGGAGCTGCTCGGCATTGCCGTCCACGCGGTTGATGGCCACGAAGACGCCTTCAAGGTGACGCGCCCGTTGGACGTTGTCCTGGCTGAGGCCCTGATCGAGCATCGGAGAACACGGTGACATCGCACATGCGGGTCGGGATCGGGACAGACGTGCACGCGTTCGCCGAAGGCCGTCCCATGTGGCTCGCTGGCTTGGTCTGGGAAGACCAGGACGGCCTCGAAGGGCATTCCGATGCGGACGTTGCCTCGCACGCGATCTGTGACGCCGTCTTGTCGGCGGCGGGCCTGGGAGATCTCGGTTCCCTGGTGGGAACGAATGATCCTGAATGGTCAGACGCCTCGGGCGTCAGCCTGGTGGCGCACGCAGCGGCCACTGTTCGTGGCTCGGGCTTCGCGATCGTCAATGTCTCCGTGCAGGTCATCGGCAACCGGCCTCGCGTAGGCGAGCGGCGTCGAGAAGCCCAGGATGTTCTGTCAGCCGCGTTGGGTGCCCCGGTGAGTCTCTCGGGAACAACCACCGATGGTTTGGGATTGACTGGCCGGGGCGAAGGAGTCGCCGCAATCGCTGTCGCTCTCGTCGAGGATCGTCAGCAGGGGTGACACAGTTATCTCATGGTTGCCATTCCCGAAGAAGTCCTGCCCTGGTTCGATGCCCCTGAATTCGCCGTTATCGCGACCATCCTGCCGAGCGGACGCCCCCACCAAGCAGTCGTCTGGGTGACTCGAGACGGCAACGATGTGCTGGTTTCCACCGTCAAGGGTCGTCGCAAGCACCTGAATGTGGAAGCAGATCCTCGATGCAGCGTCATCGTGTACCCGAAAGACAACCCCTACTCCTACGTTGAGGTTCGAGGTAGAGCCGAAGTCGAAAACGAGGGCGCTCGCGAGTTGATCGATCGCCTATGTCAGGAGTACACCGGTAACGATCGGTACACCGCCGATGATGGCACAGACAATGTGCGAATCATCCTGCGTATTCACCCGGAGAAGGTCGTCACACTCATTCGGTAGGCCGCACCGCTACTGTCTCACCGTGGTACTTCGCCTGCACGACACGTCTACTCGAACGGTCCGTGAGTTCGCATCGATCGAACCCGGTCGAGTGGGAATGTACGTATGCGGCGCCACCGTCCAGGGGCCGCCGCACGTGGGGCATATTCGCAGTGGCGTGGCTTTCGACATCGTCAGGCGTTGGCTGGCGGCCCGCGACTACGACGTCACCTACGTCCGCAACGTGACCGATATCGACGACAAGATCCTGCACAACGCCGGCCATGAGGATGTTCCCTATTGGGTGGTCGCGATGCGCAACGAGCGGGCCTTCACCGAGGCGTACGACGTTCTGGGTTGCCTGCCTCCGACGTACGAGCCGCGAGCAACCGGGCACATCCCGGAAATGATCGACCTCATGCAGCGACTTATAGACGCAGGTTTCGGATACGCGGCGAACGGCGACGTGTACTTCGACGTTCGTGCGTATGCGGACTACGGCTCGTTGAGTGGCCAGAAGGTCGACGACATGCTCGC
>CALKMY010000011.1 GCA_938091275.1 Candidatus Nanopelagicales bacterium
ATGGAAGGTGGCGACCATGGGCAGCAAGCCACCACCGATGCGCGCTGCGATCCGGTCCCGAACCTCTCCGGCCGCCCGCCGTCCGAACGTCAGGACCAGCACTTCCTCCGCGGACTGCCCGGCCTCCAGGCGCCCCACAACGGATTCGACGATCGTGGTGGTCTTGCCGGTGCCTGGCCCCGCGAGCACCAGGAGCGGCCCGTCGCGGTGATCGACCACCGCCTGCTGGCGGGCGTCGAGCTCGAGGGCGTGCGCCCGCGGCAGGGGCGATAGGTCCAATCGGGCGCGCACCACCTATGAATACCACCGCCATGTGACACGATCGGTCGGTGAGCGACGACACGCGGACGGGCGGCGCAGCCGGCTCCGGATCGACGCTCGACACCCCCTCTGCCAGTCTTCCGACCGGCAGCACGGACCCACCCCCTGAGAACGGGACACGTGGCGAGACGGCGGACTTGCGCGCTGATGCGCTCGCCGACGCCGGTTCCTATGTTCCCGGGTCCGATGGGGTGTCCGCATCAGGCACAATCGTCATCGAAGATGGCGTGATCCCCAAGCGACTGCGACGTCCCCTCGATCTCGCACGATTCGCGCTCGCCCTGCTTCTTGCGGCCGCCGCCGTCGCCCTCGGCTGGTTCGCCACCGGGACAACCAGCGGCCTGGACGACGACCTCGTAGAAGGGGCACGACTTCTCCCCGACCCGGTTGTACTGATCATCAACATCGTCGGTGGCATTGGAACGCTCGCCCTCCCCATCGCCGGAGCTATCGCGCTGATCGTCCGCAAACGGGTTCGTCAACTCTTCGACGCGCTCGTCGCTTTACTCATCACCGTTGTTGTCTTGTCGGGGCTATCCATCCTCATCTCGGAGATCGCCGATCCGCGCCTGCTCGTCGCGCTCACCGGATCGAACGATCCGTCGAACGCGGCAACATCTCCGATCCTCGGCGGTCTGCTCGCGTTCATCACCGCGTCGCGGTTGATCAGCCGTCGTCCGTGGAATGTGCTCACCCTGGTCGTCATGGGCTCACTGGTGATCGTCGCGATACTCAGCGCATCCATCGCCGTTGCCGGCCTGGCTGCCTCCTTGATGATCGGTTGGGCCATCGGTCTCGCCGTTCGTTACATCCTGGGGATTCAAACCACGCGCCCCAGTGGCGCGGAAGTGGCCGACGCATTGGACCGAGGCGGCCTACCCATCACGATGCTCCGGGCGCAAGAGTCAACCTCACGGGGTCGCCGCTACCTCGCCACGGGGCAGTCCGGCCGGTCACTGGACGTGACCGTTCTCGACCGGGACCTCGAAGGCGCCGGGCTACTTCGGGCCATCTGGGCGTCGCTTCGCCTGCGAGAGGAGCCCCATAACTCGTCGTTCAACATGCGTCGCTCACTCGAACACGCAGCGTTGGCGTCATACGCGGGGGAATCCGCCGGCGTTCCCGAGCCTCGCCTGCTTCTGGCATCCGAGGTGGGCCCCGACTCCTGCGTCCTGGCTTACGAGCACATCGACGGCACACCCTTCGCCGAGAGCAGCGACCTCACCGACAATGACCTCCGCGGCGCATGGCAGGCCGTGAAAACCATGCACGAACACCAGATCACGCATCGATCGCTCAACGATGACCACTTGGTGCGCTCCGCCGACGGCACGGTTCAGGTCATCGGCTACGACTCCGGCTTTGTCGCCTCCAGTGATGTCGCCATGCGCATCGATGTCGCCGAATTGCTGTGCACTCTCGCGATGCTCACCGACGTCGACCGTGCTGTCAGCACGGGTGTAGAGATTCTTGGAGTGGACGGCATCGGGAGAGCGCTACCCGCCTTGCAACCGGTCGCGCTGTCTCGTCGTACGCGAAAGGAACTGCGCAAGCACAAGGGACTCATCGTCTCGTTGCGTGATCGCTTGGTTGAGATCCGCCCAGGAGCCGACGAAGAAACAATCCAGTTCGAGCGGATCAAACCCAAGACCCTCATCATGATCGTGGCCGGCACGATCGCCGGGTACATCCTGCTGTCCCAACTGGCTCGAGTGGATCTAGTGGGACTGATCCGGAATGCCGATTGGCGGTGGATCGCCGCGGCCGCTGGCTTCAGCTTGATCACGTATTTCGGTTCAGCCTGGTCGCTCACAGGATTCGTCCCCGAGAAGCTGCGCTTGACGCGCACGTTGATGGCGCAGATCGCGGGAGATTTCGCGACGCTAGTTTCCCCTCCGACGCTGGGGTCGATCGCGATCAACGTGCGCTATTTGCAGAAATCTGGACTGCATCCGGCGCTGGCCGCAGCGTCGGTCGGCGTCGCCGGCGTCATGGCCTTCGTCATGCACATCCTGCTTCTCCTAGGCTTCGGTGTCGCTGCGGGCACCGCCACTGACTTCACGTTCGACCCACCTCGGGCCGCCGTGATCATTGTTTCCGGTCTCGCCGTTATCGCTCTGGCCCTGCTCGCTGTTCCGCGGGTCCGCAAAGAGATCACCCGCAGGATTCGCCCCCTGATCGCAGAAGTGATCCCGCGGCTGGTGACCGTCGCCCAACGGCCCCTCAAGCTTCTCGAGGGAATTGGGGGAATTCTCTTGCTGAACCTTGCCTACATTGCTGTCTTGTTCGCCTGCATCTCCGCATTCGGTGGATCACTCAACATCGCGCTCGTGGCGGTCGTCTACCTCGCCGGCGCCACGATCGGGCAGGCCGCTCCCACGCCGGGTGGTCTTGGCGCTGTGGAGGCAGCGCTCGCGGCTGGTCTCACGGCCGCCGGACTCGACGCCGGCACCGCCGTCTCCGCTGTCCTTCTCTACCGACTGATCACTTTC
>CALKMY010000012.1 GCA_938091275.1 Candidatus Nanopelagicales bacterium
GACTCGCGGCTCGACCCGGATCTGCTGGAGCACGGAGACCACCGCAATGTGGTGGATGAGTATCGATTCTGGAAAGTAGAAGCGATAGTCGAGGACCTGGATAGCAAGCGTCATCCGATGCACGTAGCGATCGAGAACCTCGCGCATGATTTCAATATCGGGTCCATCGTGCGCACCGCTAACGCGTTTCTCGCGCGGGAAGTCCACATCGTGGGGCGAAAGCGATGGAACCGTCGTGGCGCCATGGTGACCGATCGCTATCAGAACATCCGCCACCATGAGTCTGTTGACGCACTATCGGCCTGGGCGAACGAGAACGAGGTTCCCATCGTCGGTCTCGACAACGTTTCGGGTGCGATCTCGCTGGAGACGTTCGATATGCCGAGGTCGTGCGTTCTGTTCTTCGGGCAGGAAGGACAGGGATTGTCCGATGCTGCGCAACGCGCCTGCAGTGCGACGGTGTCCATCGCGCAGTTCGGATCGACCCGTTCGATCAACGTCGGTGCGGCAGCCGCTATCGCCATGCATGCCTGGATTCGACGCCACAAATTCGGGCAGGCGCCGACCGAGAAGTAGTAGTCGAGAGCTTTCCTCCGTTGGTCAATGGCTGGTCTGGCGATCAGTAGGATTGAGGCTCACTGGCAATACATCCAGGAAGGATCTCAATGAACCATGAGATGGCGGAAAAGTTCCGCTCAGCCCAGGGATTTATCGCAGCTCTCGACCAGAGCGGCGGTAGCACGCCCAAGGCCCTCAAGCTCTATGGAATCGAGGAGAGTGAGTACTCCGGCGACGAACAGATGTTCGATCTCGTGCACCAGATGCGCACCCGCATCATCAAGAACTCCGCGTTTAACGGGGATCGGGTGCTCGCGGCGATCCTGTTCGAAGGCACGATGGATCGCGACATCGACGGTGTCGGGTCCGCCGAGTACCTGTGGAATTCCAAGAACATCGTTCCGGTCGTCAAGGTAGATAAGGGGCTTGCCGACGAGGAGAACGGCGCGCAAGTGATGAAGCCGATGCCGGAACTCGACGCGCTCCTCTCGAGAGCTCGGGAGAAGGGTGTCTTCGGCACGAAGATGCGCTCGGTCATCAAAGACAACAACGACGCTGGCGTTGCTGCGGTCGTGAACCAGCAGTTCGATATCGGGTTGCAGATTCTCGACGCAGGGCTCGTCCCCATCATCGAGCCGGAGGTGGACATCCACAGCGCGACGAAGGCGGAGATCGAAGAATCACTCCGCAACAAACTCGCCGCCGCTCTCGACAGCGTTCCCGAGGGCAAGCAGGTCGTGTTCAAACTGTCACTGCCAAGCCAAGCGAACTTCTACGCGCCGCTCATCGACCATCCCAAGGTGATGCGTGTCGTTGCTCTCTCGGGTGGATATTCCCGAGACGAGGCCTGCACCATGCTGGCGGCCAACCACGGCATGATTGCTAGCTTCTCGCGCGCGTTGAGTGAAGGCCTCACAGCTCAGATGAGCGAAGAGGAGTTCACCGCCACCCTCGACGCCGCGATCGCCGAGATCTACGCGGCCTCGATTACCTAACACGCGGGTAACACAAAACAGTTCCGTCGAGTCCACCGGTGATACCGCCGGTGGACTCGACCATTGGTGGCGACGTCGTCGCGTGCTGGGCTGGGTGCTGGCATGAGTGGTGGCCCGAGTGTCAGCCCACCTGCGCGATCCTCGACCGAAGCCAGCGAGGCTAGCGCTGCAAGAAGTCGGAGATGAGCGCAGCGAACTCCTCGCTGCGTTCGATCTGAGTCCAATGGCCGCATCGTCCGAACACGTGCAATCGAGAGTCATCGATCAAGTCGAGCAGACGAAGAGAGGCTTCTAGGGGGATCACCTGATCGTCGCGCCCGTGAACAAGCAGTGTGGGCGTCGCGATCCTTCTCACCTGACCCTCCGGCAGGCAAAGCGCGTCGAGTGCGGCTTGCCGTGGCTCGGGGAACATGGCGTGGAACGCCTCTTGAACACCGGGGCGGATACTGGCTTGGTAACGCAACGCGGCGAGGTCGTCGCCGAGCAAAGACTTGTCGTACGCGAAAAATTCCATGATCGCGCGCATGTTCTCCACGGACGGCTCGTAACCCCACACAGCATCCAGGCCACGCGTGATGTCGAATGGAACGCCGACGGCACCCATGAGAACCATTCGGTCAACCCGGTGCGGGTGATGTGCGGCCAACGAGAGAGCCAGGGCGCCACCGAAAGAGTTGCCGACGACGTGCGCACGCTCGACTCCCAGCGCATCGAGAACGTCGACCGCGTGGGCGGTCCACGTCTTGAGATCGTAGGAAACGTCCGCGGGCCGCTCGGTGAAACCGAAGCCGACGATGTCGGGAGCGATAACCGTCATTTCTTTTTCGAGATAGGGAATCGTTAACCGCCAATTGGCGAAAGCGGACACTCCTGGACCGGAGCCGTGCAGCAGGAGAACTGTGTCCGACGATGTCGGGTGGCGCCGGATGTGAACATTCGTCTCGATTCCGCCAGCATTAATTACTTCACCGATTTCGGCAGACTCGGTAGCAGACCTCATTCACGCATGGTGGCACTAACCTGTGGACGTGGGTGCCGATTCGGATGTTCTCGTGATTGGGGCGGGGCTCGCGGGTGTGGCAGCGGCCGTCGCGGCCCAAAAC
>CALKMY010000013.1 GCA_938091275.1 Candidatus Nanopelagicales bacterium
TGATCCGGCGAAAAGATCGTCGTACTCAAGCAGGTCGGTCTCGAAGGCGAGAACCTGTTGCATGCGCAGAGACCATTGCTGATCCCACGGTCGCGGCAACCCGAGAGCTTCGTTCCACGCGGGCAGTTGCACCGCGCGAGCACGGGCGCCTCGCGACAATGTCACCGCGAGCATTTCAAGCATGATGCGGTAGACGTTGTTCTCCGGCTGCGCCTCGGTGAGGCCCAAGGAGTTCACCTGGACGCCGTAGCGGAATCGCCGTTGCTTGGGATCTTCCACGCCGTACCGCTCCTGCGTGATGGAATCCCATAGTTCGACAAATGCGCGCATCTTGCACATCTCTTCGACGAAACGCACTCCCGCGTTGACGAAGAAGGACATCCGGCTGACGACGGAACCGAAATCCCCGCCCGGCACGCGATCGGTGTCACGGACTCGATCGAGGACTTCGATCGCGGTGGCCAGCGCATACGCGACCTCCTGCGTTGGGGTCGCCCCGGCCTCTTGCAAGTGATAACTGCAGATGTTGATCGGATTCCACTGCGGCACTTCGGTGACCGAGTACACGATCATGTCGGTGATGAGTCGAAGAGACGGATCCGGTGGGAAAACGTATGTGCCTCGACTCAGATATTCCTTCACGATGTCGTTCTGCGTTGTTCCCTGGAGTTGGGTCGGCTCGACGCCCTGCTCTTCGCCCACCGCGATGTACAGGGCAAACAGCCACATGGCCGTCGCGTTGATGGTCATGGACGTGTTCATCTGGTCGAGCGGGATCTCCCGGAACAGCGTGCGCATATCCCCAAGGTGCGCGATCGGTACCCCCACCTTGCCCACCTCGCCGGCGGCCATCGGCGAATCCGGGTCGTACCCGGTCTGCGTGGGTAGATCGAAGGCAACGGACAGTCCCGTTTGCCCCTTGGCCAGATTCGTACGGAACAGGGCATTGCTCGCGGATGCCGACGAGTGGCCAGCGTAGGTGCGCATCATCCAGGGACGGTCTCGCTTGCCGGCCTCGTTCGCGTCGGACATGCCGTCAGCGTACGGGGCCGGTCAGCCCCGACTCGACGAGTGGCGCATGTGCGTCACTGGCAGCACGATGGGACAGTGGGTAACTCCTTTTCGTACCTTTTCGGTCCGATCGTGGCGTTCCTGGCGATCGGGGTGCTCGTGGTCGTGCTGCGCTGGGCGTTCAACTCTCGCAAGACGTCCGTGGTGGCCGCCGCACCCACGGCCGGGAGCCAAGACGAATATGGGGTGCTCGTCCCCGTCGCCTCTCCCCCCAGCTACATCGACGGGGAAATTCTGCGGCGTCGTTTGGAAGACGCCGGAATCAAGGCGAACCTCGCGAACACGCTCGACGGACCGCGGGTGATGGTCTGGCCGAAAGACGAAGAGCGAGCGCGCCAGACCCTTATTTCGTAGTTCGTCGACACCTCCGCGGTGGAATCTTTTCCTGGCGTGGCCAACCGGCTCGGTCTACGACGAAGGCTCATCCGTGCGCGTGACGGTGGCCCCCAAGGCCTGCAGGTCTTCGACCAACCCCGCGTACCCACGATCGATGTGATCGACTCCAAACACGTCCGTTCGACCCTGGGCCACCAGTCCGGCGAGCACCAGACCGGCCCCCGCACGGATGTCGGTGGCTTCCACCGGTGCTCCGGACAGGGACGTTCGTCCTCGAATCAACGCATGATGGCCGTCTGTCTGCACGTCGGCTCCAAGGCGCGCTAATTCACGGACGAAACGGAAACGCGCCTCGAAGAGGGTCTCGGTGACCAGCTCGGCTCCATCGGCTATTGCATTCAGAGCAATGAACTGGGGTTGGAGATCGGTGGGGAACCCCGGATACGGCAACGTGACGATGTCGACCGCCCGCGGGCGATCACTCATCTCCACGACGAACCCGTCGGAGCGTTCCTCGATGCTCGCGCCCGCGCTACGCAACTTGTCCAAGGCGAGCGTCAAATGGGCTGGATCGGCTCCAAGAACTTCCACGCGGCCTTGGGTTATGGCCGCCGCGACCGCCCAGGTGCCGGCGACGATGCGATCCGGCACCGTTCGATGGGTCACCGGGTGCAACTCCGGGACACCGTCGATCACCAAGGTCGATGTGCTCACACCGTCGATCTGCGCACCCATCTCGATGAGCATCGAGCAGATGTCGACGATCTCTGGTTCGCGCGCCGCATTGTCGATCGTGCTCCGACCTTGAGCGAGGACTGCGGCCATCACCAGCGTCTCGGTCGCGCCCACGCTCGGAAAATCCAGCCACACGTCCGCGCCGGTCAGCTGCGCGGACGTCGCCACCAGATAACCGTGCTCGTTGACAACGTCGACACCCATCCGACGAAGTCCCTCGATATGAAGATCGAGCCCACGGGATCCGATGTTGTCACCGCCGGGCATCGCGACATCGGCTTCTCCGCAACGAGAGATCAATGGCCCGAGGACGCAGATGGACGCTCGCATTCGACGAACGAGGTCGTAGTCGGCTCGATGGTCGAGGCGCTCGGGAACGTCGATCTCGACCACTCCGGCGGCGGTGTCCCAAGTGACGGTGCACCCCAGCCTGCGGAGCAACTCGGCCATGATCTCGACATCGACGATGGCGGGGACGTTCGTCAGTGTGGAGGTTCCCGGCGCCAGCAAGGCGGCCGCCATCAACTTCAATACCGAGTTCTTGGCTCCGCGGACCGACACGCTTCCGTGCAGCCGCTGCCCACCGGTCAGACTCAGGACGCCCTGATCACCCGTGTGCGCTTCCACCGGGGAATCGTACGAGCGCCGGCTAAGTGCGGGATCGGCCCTCCTGCCCTAGGGTCGAGACATGGTCAACCT
>CALKMY010000014.1 GCA_938091275.1 Candidatus Nanopelagicales bacterium
GGCGAGTGAGCCTCCATAGCTAGCGCCGAGTGCAGCCCCGATGCCGGCAATCTCGTCCTCGGCCTGGAAGGTCATGACTCCGAAACGCTTGTGTTTACTCAACTCGTGGAGGATGTCCGACGCCGGTGTGATCGGGTATGAGCCGAGGAAAAGCTTCAGACCCGATTGATGAGATGCGGTGATCAGGCCGTAGGCCAAGGCCAGGTTGCCGGTGATGTTCCGATACGTACCCGGTTGCATCGCGGCCGGCTTGACCTCGTACTGAACCGAGAACTCCTCGGTGGTTTCGCCGTACGACCAACCGGCTTGGAAGGCTGCGATGTTCGCCTTCATGATCTGCGGCTTGCTGGCGAATTTCTTCTCGAGGAATTCGATCGTTCCTTCGGTCGGCCGGTGGTAGAGCCAGAGAAGCAGTCCGAGGGCGAACATGTTCTTGGCCCGCTGTGCCTCCTTCTTCGTTACGTCGAACTCCTTGAGCGCTTCCACGGTCATGGACGTCAAAGCGATCGGGTGGAGCCGGTATGCCTCCAAAGAATCGTCGTCCAGCGGGCTCTCGGGGTAACCGACCTTCTCCACGTTGCGCTTGGTGAATTCGTCGGTATTCACGATGAGATCGGAGCCGCGAGGGAGATCGGCGATGTTGGCTTTGAGCGCGGCGGGGTTCATGGCCACGAGCACATTCGGTTGATCACCGGGGGTGGTGATGTCGTGATCGGCGAAGGCGAGTTGGAAACTCGAAACCCCCGGTAGGGTCCCGGCGGGGGCGCGGATCTCCGCGGGGAAGTCGGGCAAGGTCAGCAGATCGTTGCCCATCCAGGCTGCCTCGGACGTGAAGCGATCCCCGGTCAGTTGCATGCCGTCGCCTGAGTCACCTGCAAAACGGATGACGACTCTATCGACTTCGACGACCTGCTTGGCCATACCGTCGGTTCCTCTGGCTTTCTGGAGATCTAGCTTTCTAGAGATGCTGCGTGGTCTGAGCCCGTATGTCGCATTTTGCTCAATATTGGGTCGCAGGGCCAGGTTAGCGGTAAATCGTGATCACACCGTCATGGTCCAGATAACCTGCACAGCGTGTGGCGCCTGGCATCCCGCCCCGATGTGGCGGTCGACGTAGCAAGTGCGGGCCTCGCTTGCTGCTCCTTGGAAGTCGAGGCCGCCGGTCAGCGAGGCCTACTCGTCGCGTCCGAGACCGTTCCTCATGCGGCGACAGTGACCGTTCTGGTGGTGGCCGGCACGGTCACCACTGCGTTGGAGCCCGCCCTCGTGCGCCTGTTCGACGAACACGCGCAACGCGGCCCCGTCATCATCGTGAGCTTCGGCGCGTGCGCGACCAGCGGCGGACCGTATTGGGACGCCCCCACGGTCAGGCCGGGCATCGAGGTGCTGTTCCCAGGGCAGGAGATCGCGTCCTACGTTCCCGGGTGTCCGCCCCGCCCGGAGGCGCTGGTGGTCGAACTTGAACGACTCGTAGATTCGAGGATCCCGGCGTGACGCAAACGACGGCGATCATCGACATTGCTGCTGACGAGTGGGTGGCGGCGTGCACGGCGTCCGCGGCTCGCGGCTGCGATGTGGTGGATTGGTTGACGGCGGTGGATACCGCTGAATCACTCTTCGTGTTGGTGCATCTGGTCGACCCCGGCTCCTCGCGTTCGGAGATGCTGCGTTGCGAACTCAACAGCGAGCGTCCCGAGATCGCGAGCATCACGTCGTGGTTCCCGGGAGCCGACTGGCACGAACGCGAGACGCACGAAATGTTCGGCATCGACTTTCTGGGTCGATCTCAGACCAATGCGTTGTTGATACGCGCGGGAGATGGGCTATCTCCTCTGCGCAAGACCGCACCCCTCGATGCGCGGGTGAGGACCCCGTGGCCAGGGCAAGAGTCGGCCACTGGCCGACGGCGTCAGAAACTCCCCCCGGGCGTGCGGGCCGAATGGACACGCGATGAGTGATTCAACTCCTCAGCGGAACGTGATCGCCCTGCTGCCGGAGGCGTGCACGTCGTGCATGGTGTGCGTGCGCGAGTGCCCATCGTGGTGCATCTCTGTCGAATCGCACGTGGAAGAGGTGAGCGAGGAAGGAGCGCGGCGTCCGCGCACGGTCAATGTCCTGGATGAATTCACCATCGACTACGGCTTGTGCATGTATTGCGGTATCTGCATCGAAACGTGCCCGTTCGACGCGCTTGCCTGGCGGGATTCGTTTGATTACCCCTCTGGCGACCGGCAGGGACTCAGGCAGGATGCGGTCGATCTTTCTCGCTGGTGGACTACCGGTAGTTGACGAACTGAACGGCGAAGGCGAGATCGGCACTCTTGACCAGAGCGATGACGTCCTGCAAGGCGTCACGGCTTTTGTGCGTGACGCGAAGCTCGTCCCCTTGTATTTGAGTCTTCACTCCCTTGGGTCCATCGTCTCGAATCAATTTGCTCAGCTTTTTGGCTTGCTCGGAGGAAATGCCGGCGGTGAACGTTCCGTTGATCTTGTACTCCTTGCCGGATGAGCGGGGCTCACCGTGATCGAAAGCCTTGAGACTGATGCCCCGCTTGACGATCTTGTCCTTGAGAACATCGAGAGCAGCCGATGCTCGCTCTTCTGTTGAGGAGGTGATCTCCACAACGAGATCGCCCTTCCATTCGATTGTCGTTCCCGTGTTCTTGAAATCGAAACGCTGCGCGACCTCTTTGGCGGCCTGGTTCAGGGCGTTGTCCGCCTCTTGCTTGTCCACTTCACTGACGATGTCGAAACTGCTGTCCGCCATGCCTACTCCTCGATGCGTTCCGGTTCGTTTCGAAACGAGACCTTACTGCCGGGGGCGGCGAGGATTCACGCTCGTGGGGGTCACGCCTGGGTGCAGGCACGATGGCGTCATGGCACTCTGGTGACGTGACCGACACCCACGCCCTTCTCCTCGACCTCGATCGAACCCTGGTGGACCTCCAGTCCTATACGAACTATGCGGGCGCCCTTGCCGACGTGCAGGAACTTGTGGGGGAGTGGTCCGACGTCGACGTCCCGACGACGGATTGGGATCGAGTCACGATGAGTTGCATGAGTGTCTTGCACGCCTTCTTCGGCGACGCCCGGTGGAGTCGAATTTCCGAGACCATCGCGCGCCACGAGCGGGCCGCGATTCCTCAGTCGCACCTGATGCCCACCGTGCAGGAGTGTTTCGGGCGCTTGGTTTCTCAACCGACGGCGGTCCTCACCCTGCTTCCCGGAGATGTGGCCACGGCCGTGCTGGAATTCCACGGCCTGCGCGTGGGGCAGGAGATAGACGTGGTGGTGGGACGGGATCCAGCGATGCGACCCAAACCCGAACCGGATGGAGTGATCGACGCCTGTCGGATTCTCGGTGTCGCACCGAGCAGCGCGACCATGATTGGGGATTCCACGTGGGATGCACAGGCGGCTCTCGCCGCCGGGGCCACCTTCGTGGGAGTCCCCGCAGACGGCTTTGAGGAAGACATGCGCGAGCGCATCGCAACGGCTCCCACGATGGATCAGGCACTGCAA
>CALKMY010000015.1 GCA_938091275.1 Candidatus Nanopelagicales bacterium
CCGAAACACAACAGCACGATGTCGACATCCCCGTCATCGAAAACGCCATCAACGAACGCACCATGGCTGCCAGTGTCAGCCGCGTCGAACAGGGTCGTTTCCACCGAGGAAATACCCAAGGCACCCAGGTGCGCGGCCGCGCGATCGATTTCTGCCGATGGACGCCCCGCCAACACCACTCGACGAAGCCGGGTCCGCGGCAAGGCCTCCACCGTCGCGAGCGCGATTTCACTCGAACCGCCGAGCACAAGCACCGACTGGGGCTCACCAACAGCATCGATCACAGCGACAACCTTCTTCCTAAGTCGGACGTGAAGACTCCCCGCGGGTCCATCTGATCGCGGACACTGTGCCACTCCGCTAGTCGTGGATAGGTACGCGCCACCATCGACGGTGACTGACGGGAATCTTTCGCGAAGTACAACCGTCCGCCTGCTTCGGCGACGAGTTCGTCGAGTTCATCGAGGATCGGAGCCAAGGCTTCATTGCCCGCCGGAACATCCGCCGCCAGCGTCCATCCCGCGTGAGGGAAGGACAAGGGAGCGGGGTTGGCAGGCCCGAATCGCTTCAGCACCGTCAGGAAGCTGGGAGCACCCGCATCTCGCAGTCGAGACAACGTTCGTTCGACGATCCATCCAGCCTCGTCGGGAACAACAAACTGATACTGCAAGAAGCCCTGTGGTCCGTAGACCCGATTCCAATCGCGCACCCCATCGAGTGGGTGGAAGAAACCCGGAATCGAATGGATCTCATTCGATCGGCTCTTCGGGTGTTTGCGGAACCACGCCTCGTTGAACGCACGCACGGACGCAGAGTTCAACAAGCCGTTCGGGATGAAAGCAGGAGCGCTCGGCAAGGCCGGTGTCGCGTACGCGAGAGGTGCATCCACCTGCTTACGCGTCAACTGCTCACGGCGAGCGTGATCACCTCTGGTGAGCACACCCCGACCCGACGGTGCGACGCTGTCGATCCACGCGACCGAATACCGGTAGTCGTCATCGCCCTCGATCATGCGGGCCATTACGTCGTCGAGGTCGTGGCACCGCACAGTGTCCACACTCATACTCGACGTCTCAATCGCGAGTAGACCGAACGTCGCTTCGACGATCACTCCTGTCAGACCCATTCCACCGACGGTGGCCCAGAACATGTCCTTGGTCGTCGAGTCCGTGGGAGAAAGAACCAACTCGTGGCCCGTCCCGTCGACAACACGCATCGAGACAACGTGACTTCCGAAACTACCTTCGACGTGGTGGTTCTTGCCGTGAATGTCGGCCGCAATCGCCCCACCGACCGTGACGAATCGAGTGCCCGCCGTGACGGGGACGAAAAAACCGGCCGGCACGATCGCTCGCAAGATTTCATCGATGCTCGCGCCGGCATCAGCCGTCACAGTGCCGCTATCGATATCAAGTTCGAACCTGTGTAACCCTGTCATGTCGAAAACCGTGGCGCCACCGCTTTGTGCTGCGTCGCCGTAACTGCGCCCGAGGCCTCGCGCGAGGACGCCCCGAGGACCCGCTTCTTGGATGGCCGCAGCCACCTCGTCGTACGTGGATGGAGACCGGACAGTTGCTCGAGACGGGGCGGTGCGTCCCCAGCCGGTGAGCAGACGATCATCGTCGGTGGCCATCAGCGGTGATTCCACGGTCATACGCCCATCGCTCCGAGTCCGAACAAGATCAGCCAGGCACCACCGAGGACTACCAACACGCGGTCGCCCAGAGCAGCTGTTTCCGGCGCCTCGGCCGCTCCACGATCCACCGTGATCGCGTACCGAAGAATGGCCAGCACGAAGGGTAGAACACTCCACGCCGCCCACGGGAAACTCGACGGCGTCTGGGCGACGTCGAACGCCCACAAGCAATACGCCGTGATGGTGACCGCTGCGGCCACTCCCCATACAAATCGCAAGTAACCGAGCGTGTAGCCACGCAATGACACCCTCACCGCTCCTGATTGCTCGGAGCTTCCACCATCGCGAACGAGTCGATCAAGCTCCCCGAACCGCTTACCGGCCGCCATGAACAGCGAGCCGAAGCCGGCGACGATCAAGAACCACTCGGAGATCGGCAGCCCTGACGCCACGCCGCCAGCGATCGCCCGCAGGAGAAAACCCATGGCCAGAAGGACCAACTCGATCACGGGTTCGTTCTTCAAGAACAGCGAGTACGCGCCAGTAAAGACGGCGTAGGCGACGAGCACTCCACCGAGCGCAGGTGAGATGGTGAATGCGAGAGCCAGGGCTAGCACGGCCAGAACAGCCGCGAGGATCAGCGCCGTAGTGGTCGAGACTTCTCCCGCCGCGATCGGTCGGCTGCACTTGACGGGGTGCGCGCGGTCTGATTCGACATCGCGCACGTCATTCACCAGATAGGTCGCGCTCGAGATCAAGCAGAACGCAACGAAGGCCCCAACACTGATGAGGAAAACATCGGGGCTGAGAATCTTGCCGGCCGCGAGAGGGGCGGCGAACACCAGGACGTTCTTGGCCCATTGACGTGGGCGCATGGCGGCCACGATCGCGCGTACTGCCGATCGCTCGCTCGTTGGTTGCTCGGCTGGCGCCGGGGGAGTACTCGTCATGTGAGGATCACTTCGCGCTCAGCATGACGCCCCGGTTCGGAATCTCCCACGATTCGTGCGACTTGGGGAACGACGAAGAGCCACGTGACCGCGTGCATGACAGACAGCCAGATCGTGGTCGACAGGTCTGTTGCCCCGGGCGGAAGGAGGGGAAGGGAGAGCGACGCCACGGCCAACGCCGTTCCCGCCCAGAAAACAATGCGTCCGGCAGCCCGACGCCCCCGCAACAACAACGCGGCGATAGCCCCGATCACACCGGCGACCATGGGAACAAGGAGAACAAGGAACCACGGCACAACTGCCACACCATCCATGGTGTCGACCTCCATGGGGACGCCGAACAGCCGCGCGATGCCGTACAGCACCAGGCAGATCAGTCCCGCCCATCCACCCGTCACCAGGCCGGCGTAGGCCATGGTCCGAACACCGGGGCGAGCTGACGTGGGGGGTGGGATGGGGGTTACCGAGTCCGACCATCCACTCATG
>CALKMY010000016.1 GCA_938091275.1 Candidatus Nanopelagicales bacterium
CCCCGCCACGGACGCACCTGGTGTGGTCGATCGTCGCGGCCGCCCTGTTCTTCTTGCCCTTGGGTCTGATTGCGGTGGTGTTCAGTTGGCGGACGGGCGTGTGGAAGCGGCGTGACGACCTCGCCCGGGCTCGCAGGAGCTCACGGTTCGCCCTCGTCTTCATCATCGTGACGATCATCGTGGGCGTGCTCGTCTATGGAGGGCTCCTCGGCGCGCTCCTGGCCCTCGGCGCGTTCAGTTCCCCGCAGTAGGCTCCGCGGAGTGGAGCAGTCGCGTCGCACGGAATCCCTCGGAGCCCGTCCCGTTCTCGTGGTGGATTTCGGCGCCCAGTACGCGCAGTTGATTGCGCGGAGGGTTCGCGAGGCCCATGTCTATTCCGAAATCGTTCCCCACTCCGTATCGGTGGAGGACGTTCGATCCAAGAACCCGTGCGCGATCATCCTCAGTGGTGGGCCTTCCAGCGTGTACGAGCCGCACGCTCCCTCGTTCGATACCCGGATATTCGAATTGGACGTCCCGGTATTCGGGATCTGCTACGGATTCCAGGCCATGGCCCAGGGTCTCGGGGGTTCGGTCGCTCGCACCGGGGGGAGCGAGTACGGCGGGACCACGCTGACGGTTCGCGCCCCGGGGACTCTGCTGAGCGGCCTACCCGAAACGCACAACGTCTGGATGTCGCACGGAGACAGCGTGGACGTTCCGCCGGCCGGATTCGATGTACTGGCCAGTACTGCTGGAGCGCCGGTGGCAGCTTTCGAGAACATCGAACGTCGAATGGCCGGAGTGCAGTTCCATCCCGAAGTCATGCACACCGCTCACGGGCAGCGCGTCCTCGAGCACTTCCTGTGGCAGATCGCCGAGTGTGAGCCAACATGGACGATGTCCGGGATCATCGATGAGCAGGTCGCGCGAATTCGAGATCAGGTGGGGGATTCTCGTGTCATCTGCGGCCTGTCGGGGGGAGTCGACTCGGCCGTTGCTGCCGCCCTCGTGCAGCGAGCCGTTGGAGACCGATTGACATGCATCTTCGTCGATCACGGCCTGCTGCGAACGGGAGAGGTCGAGCAGGTGCAGCGCGATTTCGTCGCCGCCACCGACGTTCGGCTGGTAACCGTGGATGCCCGGGAGCGCTTCTTGAACGCGCTCGAGGGCGTCGAGGATCCTGAGACCAAGCGCAAGATCATCGGGCGGGAGTTCATCCGCGTCTTCGAAGACGCCGCTCGCCAGGTCGTCGTGGAAGCGGGGTCGGGCGGCAGTGTCGATTTTCTGGTCCAGGGGACGCTGTACCCCGACGTCGTGGAATCCGGTGGCGGATCGGGCACGGCGAACATCAAGAGTCACCACAACGTCGGCGGCCTCCCGGACGACCTGGAATTCACCCTGGTGGAACCGCTGCGAACGCTCTTCAAGGACGAAGTGCGCCAGGTCGGTCTCGACCTCGGGCTGCCAGAAGAGATCGTCTGGCGACACCCCTTCCCGGGTCCGGGTCTGGCAATCCGCATCATCGGATCGGTCAGCGAGGAACGACTGGAGATTCTTCGAGCGGCCGATGCGATCGCACGAGAGGAGTTGACCACCGCCGGGTGCGACCGGGACGTGTGGCAGTTCCCCGTGGTACTTCTGGCGGATGTCCGCTCGGTCGGTGTTCAAGGGGACGGTCGAACCTACGGGCACCCGGTCGTTCTGCGGCCGGTTTCGAGCGACGACGCGATGACGGCCGACTGGTCCCGGCTGCCCTACGAGGTCGTCGCGAGAATCTCGACCCGCATCACCAACGAGGTGGCGGAGGTCAATCGAGTGGTTCTCGATGTGACGAGCAAGCCGCCCGGCACCATCGAATGGGAATAAGTCGAATGTAAGTAATCGCTCTGATCGCCGACGGGAGTAGACGGTCGGCGCGGGCGCGAGGAAGGGAGAGTGCCGGATGTACGACGTTGCGTTGAGCGTTGCCGCATGTGCACGCGCAGGAACGCGAGCGGATGTCGCCTGGATGATCTCGCCCGCGGCCAGCAAGGAAGCCGTGATGATCACCCCGGGGGGAGGACACCTGGGTGTCCTCGCCAACGGTTCGTTCACCGGCCTACTGGCAGATGCTGCCGCGCGACAACTACCGACGGGGCGCCGGGTTCGGCATCGTGTCGAGGAGTGGGAAGCGAGCGCGAGCGGATTGCCGGCGGGGTCGACTGTGGAATTTCTGGTGGTCCCGGCCGCCCAGTTCCCTGAGGAGGTGTGGCCGGCGCTGATGGCTCGCGAACCGGTGATCATCGACAGCGTCCTCGACGGCGACGACGTAACTCAGATCGCGGTGACGACGTCGGCCTCGGCGACCGGCGAGGAGGCAACAGCGCTCGGTGCTGGTGGGCCGTCGGTCGACATCACCGATTCCCTTGTGCGCACGGTGCTCATACCCGGTACGACGGTGGTGGTCGCCGGCGGCGGTCCGATCGCGGACGCACTTATCGCCCAGGTGAGCCTTCTGGGGTGGGATGTCGCGATCGAGACGCGACCGGACTTGGTCGAGGGATTAACGACGCGACTGTCGAGCGCGGATGCCGTCGTCGTCATGGGTCACGACGTCGAGACGTCGAGCCGTTGCCTGCAGGTGGCTTTGGACAGCGATGCCGGCTACATCGGTGCGTTGGGCTCTCGGGCGATGCAGCAGGCTCGGGCCGACTGGTTGGCTTATCGGGATGTGACCGACCTTTCGCGGGTTCATGGCCCGGCGGGACTCGACATCGGAGCATCAACGCCGGAGGAGATCGCCGTGTCGATCGCCGCCCAAATCGTTTCAGCACGAGGCTGATTTGTGAATCACTGAACAAAGTTCGGCGAAGCCCTTGCGGTGTGCTCTATCTGGGTGTTGAGTACCAGTCTCGGGCAAGTCGGCCAGAATTATTCTTCGAGAAGAGGTTCTCATGGCAATCGAGTCCACGGGTCACGAAGGCGGAAATCCGCGCATGTTCGCTCTGGTGGAGGACTCCCCAAAGGAAGGCCCTACGCCAACCGTCTGGGCCTGGCCGCAGTTCATCGACTTCCTTAAAGTTGCCGGGCAGCCCGTGCAAGGACCGTGGCCGCCGCATCAAGAGCCGCGTCCAGACCCCGATGCGGACTCACTCCCTGTCGCCGTGCGCGACACGGAGTCCTGAAGCGCGGGCACCACGACCCCAACCCCTGAAGAACTAACCCATTCGCCACCTACACAAACTGACAAGGAACAGCTATGTA
>CALKMY010000017.1 GCA_938091275.1 Candidatus Nanopelagicales bacterium
CGAATCCCCAGGCTTGGCGGAAGCGGTTCGCAACTACGGAGTCTCCGCAGGTATTCCGACAGCGATTTTGTCCAGGGGAGTCGCGGGAATCGCGGGAAGCACCCTCGTGGTCAACCTGCCCGGATCCCCTGGTGGATGCCGGGACGGTATCGCCGCCCTCGGCTCGGTCCTGCCGCACGTGCTCGACCAAATTCACGGGGGCGACCACACCCGCTCGCCGTGAGACACAGTTGCGACACGTTATTCATCGCGCGTTCAGCATGGGTTCGAATGTGAGTTAGGCAGCCATTACCCGGCGGCTACGCGCGATCACCAAAGTTCCGCCATGGCAACCCCGCCGACGGAGACCCGCCGAGACCTCGACTCGGCAGCGACCTCCCACCGGGGCGACAGAATCTTCAATCGAGGCATCACGGTAGCTGCGTTCACGGCCCTTCTCGTGCTCGCTGGGATTGCAATCTTCTTGGGCGTTGCCGCCGTAGAAGCGATCACGACCCAGGGATGGAGCTTCCTTTTCACAACGGAATGGAAGGTCGATCAAGGGGACGAGCCGGTGGCCGGCATCTGGGGAATGCTCTACGGCTCCGTCCTGCTGTCGGTGATCGGTCTCGTCATCGCCGTACCGGTGTCCCTATTGCTCAGCGTCTTCATTGTTTTTCTGGCGCCTCGTCGGCTGGGTCGGGTGATGACGAACGTCATCGACCTGATGGCGGCGATTCCCTCCATCATTTTGGGTTTGTGGGCCTTCTACCTTCTCAGTCCGCCTGCGGAGCAGTGGCAATTCTTGCTCAACAAGTACCTCGGGTGGATTCCGATATTCCAAAACGATTCGGGCAACTTCAACGGAACCCCGTTCATTGCCGGTTTCGTGTTGGCCATCATGATGATTCCGATCATCACCTCGGTTTCACGTGAGGTGCTTGGGAGGACTCCGCCGGAATTGATTAATGCGGCGGAAGCCCTCGGTTGTTCCCTGTGGACCATGCTCCGGCATGTTGCTCTTCCCTACGGTCGTGGAGGCATTGTCGGCGGGATCATGCTCGGGCTTGGTCGGGCGCTGGGTGAGACCATTGCCATCTTCTTTGTCCTGAAACTGGTCTACGACATCAACTGGTACAAGATCATCGAATCCGAAGGTGGATCCGTCGCGACGTTGATCGTTGCCACCTTCGGAGAAGTCTCCGGTCCTTACGAGCTCAACTTGCTTCTCGCCGCCGGCTTCTTCCTCTTCGTTGGAACGCTGGCTGTCAACGTCATCGCCAACCTCATCGTTCAAAAGACGGGACGGAGCGAGCGATGACCCAGGTCCTTGATCGCGAGCAGATCGCTGAATGGTCTGCGCAGCAGCCACAACGTCCTTGGACGAAGAAGCCAGCCCGCTTGCAGGCCAGGATCGCCGTTGCGGCGCTCCTGCCCGCAGCGCTTGTCGCTCTCCTCTTCATGTACACCGAAATCCCCGGGCCCGTTCTTCTCGTGGCGGTCTACTTCCCGCTCCAACTCCTGGCGGCAGGAATTGCTGCGGTCGCAACGAAGGGCCGACAGGGAGCGGCCGATTCGGTGATCATCGTTCTTTCCGTCGGCGCGACGCTCTTCAGTTTCATCATTCTGACGTCCGTCCTCGGATCCTTGATCGTCCGAGGATTGGAGGCGGTCTGGGGTGAAGATGGCTTCCGCTCGTCGTTTCTTTTCCAAAACAATGTGTACATCAACCCCAGTACACCCCTGGAATACGGTGGATTGGGTCACGCTGTCATCGGAACCCTCATGATCGTCCTCATCGCGAGCCTGATCGCCGTACCGATCGGGATAGCGACAGCCATCTACATCACTGAGGTCCGCGGCCGCGCGGTCCCATACGTCCGCTTCTTTGTCCAGGCTATGAGCGGAATTCCGTCCATCGTTGCCGGACTGTTCATTCTGACGGTTCTGATCGTTTCAGGGGCCATGAACCAAAGCGCCTTCGCTGGCGGTCTTGCCTACGCCATCCTCATGCTGCCCACCGTCGCCCGGACAGCCGAGGAAGTGCTGCGCCTCATTCCCGAGGATCTGCGCACGGGAGCGCTCGCTCTCGGATCAACTCGCGCCCGCGTGGTCCTGCGTGTGGTCCTCCCCGCCGCGAAGACCGGAGTCATCACCGCGATCATCCTGGGGGTCGCCCGGGTCATCGGTGAAACTGCTCCGCTGCTGTTGACCTCATTGAAGAGCGACCAGACAATCCTGAACCCTCTCACCGATCCAATCGCCGCGCTTCCGACGTACATCTTCGACAACGTGGCACTGCCGTATCCGGGTGCGGTCACTCGCGCCTGGGGAGCGGCACTTGTCCTCATGATTCTCGTACTCATCTTGTTCACCATCGCTCGAATTCTGGGGCGAGACCGTCTGAATAGGTTCCGCTAGGAGGAATACATGTCAACCGCTGAATACGAATCAACCGCTGAATACGAAGGTGATGTCACCGTGCTCGAAGAGCAGTTCATGGAGCAAAAATCCGTCGGACCCATCGAGCTCGAGTCTCAAGACGTCTCCGTGTGGTTCGGTCAGCGCAAGGTGCTCGAGGGCGTAAACATTGCCTTTCCCAAGAACACGGTGACCGCGCTTATCGGACCATCAGGATGCGGAAAGTCCACCTACATTCGAACCCTCAATCGACTTCATGAACTGATCCCCGGTGCTGCTCTAGCCGGATCCGTTCTGTATGAGGGCAAAGACATATACGACACGGATATCGATCCCGTTCACATTCGCCTCCAAATCGGAATGGTTTTCCAGAAGCCGAACCCCTTCCCCAGCATGACGATTCGTGGAAATGTCCTCTCAGGCTTGAAGTTGTCGGGCCTGAAGCGCGATCAGCACGACGACATCGTCGAAGAGACCTTGACCTCCGCAGGGCTCTGGAACGAGGTCAAAGATCGCCTTGATTCTGCTGCAGGGGAGCTGTCGGGTGGTCAGCAGCAACGACTCGTCATCGCTCGCGCCCTCGCCGTGCAGCCGCACGTCCTCCTTATGGATGAGCCGTGCTCGGCGCTCGATCCGACGTCGACGTTGAAGATTGAAGAAACCATCAGAGAGTTGTCCAAAGACATCACCATCGTCATCGTCACCCACAACATGCAGCAAGCCGTGCGGGTATCCGACTACACGGCGTTCTTCCTCGCGGCGGAGAACGAACCTGGGTACGTCATCGAACAGGGGCCAACGACCGACATTTTTGGGAGCCCACGGGATCAACGAACGCTGGACTATGTAAACGGACGTTTCGGTTAAGACTGCGTTCACCTGGTCACGCAGAGTTCACCTAAACGTTGACGGTCGGATACGGAAACTGAGAAGAGAGTTCAGGTGGCGCACCTAATTTCCTCTCGTCAGTTTCCAACAGATAGGAGTTTTATCGTGCGACGGTCGATCGCCATTGTCGCTGGAACAGCCCTCGCCGCAGGAACGGTGGCCATGGCTTCTCCGGCAAACGCAGAAGAAAACATCGCCGGCGGCGGTGCATCCTTCCCCTATGTCTTCTTGTCCCAGTGCCTCACCGACTTCAACGCCTCTCAGAACAACTTCAACATCGAGTACACCTCAACGGGCTCGGGCACCGGTAAGGGCAACTTCACCAAGGGAACCTTCGTTTACGCGCAAAGCGACTCGAAGTTCAAAGAGGGCACGGACCCCAGCTGGGGATGGACCTACATTCCCAACATCGGCGGGGCGATCACCTTCCCGATCAACCTGAAGAACAAGAACAATGGCCGATCACTGGGTTCTGCTATCCAGTTGAAGCAGAGCACCTTGACGAAGATCATGGCCGGCAA
>CALKMY010000018.1 GCA_938091275.1 Candidatus Nanopelagicales bacterium
TTGGCGCGGTAGGTGGCTCGCGGTTCGGCGCGCGGAATTGGATGCAGCGAGTCTGCCGGCATCAGGTGATGACGGGCGGCGGCGTGCAGCAAGATGATGCGCGCCTCGAGCAAAGCGAACTGGTCACCAAGGCATTTGCGAGTCCCGGCACCGAAGGGGAAGTACGCGCCACGTGGAAGATCCGCATGTAGTTGCGGCGTCCATCGTGACGGCTCCCACGTATGCGGATCGGGAAAGTACGAAGGATCTCGGTGGGTGACGTACTGGCTGATCAGGACGTGGGCTCCCGCCGGCACCGGCACACCGTCGACCACGACGTCCTGCAGGGCCCTGCGAGGAGCCACCCAGACAGGCGGGGCGAGTCGAAGCGACTCCGAGACCACCTGGCCAGCGACTTCGGTGCTCATCACATCGGCAACCGTCGCGGGGGCCCCGGTGGTGATCCAGTCCTGCGCAAGAGCCTCCTCGCGTAGCGCCGCGAACACGTCGGGGCGGGTGCCCAGCCAACTGAAGGCCCAGGTCAACGCATTGGCCGTCGTCTCGTGGCCGCTCAGAATCAACGTCAGTGCCTCGTCGCGAACTTCGTCGTCGGTGAATGCTGATCCGTCTTCATCGCGAAGAGCCAGCAGCAGACCGAGAAGATCATCGCCCTCGGCGTTGCGCTGGCGACGCTCGGCGATGAGATCTTCGGCGATCGCGGCGAGATCGTCGGCCGCTTGCCGGAACTTGCGCCAGTAGGGCAAGGGCAGGGCATCGAGTCGATCCAGGCCGGGCAGCATGGTTCGCTCAATCCGATCAATGGCGATCTCCATGGACTCGGCGATCTGATCGGTGTAGCGATCAGCATCGGTACCGAAGAGCGTGCGCGCGACGATCAGCAGAGTCAGGCGCATCATCTCCGGTGCCAACTTGATGGTGGAGCCGACCTGCCACGAGTCGACGGTGGCGCGGGACAGCGCGGACATCTCCTCGGCATAGGCGTCGAGCCGGGCCTTGTGGAAGGGCGGCTGCATCATCCGCCGGTGGCGAAGATGGATTGGTTCTTCGTTGGTCAAGAGCCCGGCGCCGAGAACCTTGCGCATGCGCTCGAAGCCCACGCCCTTGATGAAGGAGCTCTGCTGCGCGACGGTGATCTCGTGGACCATGGCCGGGGAGAACATGCCCAGGAACAGTTCCCCTCCAAGAAAGAAAGATGACGCTGGTCCGTAGCGATTGCGCATATCCAGCAGGAACGACGGGGTGTCCCGTTGGAAACGAACGAGCAATTCACCGGGCACTCTCGCTCGCGGTCCGGGCGGCAAGCCGGACGGCGCGTCACGACGGTGGATTGCCGGGGGTGTTGGCGCATACTCGCGGGGACGCTCGGCGACGAACGGTCGAGTGCTCACTGTGCCTCACTCAGGCGACATCGGATGCCTACTGTGTCGTCGCTGCGGCCCCGCAACTTCTCCAGCCATCCGATGGCGGTGTAGGCGAGCCCGTATTTGCGTTGCACAAGCGAGGCCACGGCTTGAGTATCGGTCGAGTCGGTCAAGCGTGCAATGCCTGTGACGCTCGCGCCGTTGATCCGCCCTCGCATGTCGCAAGGGGCCAGGCGCACCTGTCCGTTGTTGCGTATTCGCTTTGCCTTCCCTGAGGTTGCATTGGTGATGACGACCAATTCATCGCCGTCACGGGCCACCCAAACCGGAGTGGCTACCTCCGACCCGTCCTTCTTCATCGTCGTCAGCGACAGGTACTTCCCGCGGGCGAGTCTTTCGACGTCAGGATGGCTCATGTTCCCTCCTCGCCGCATTCCGAACCGATGTACGGACAGTGCCTGCACCGATTGTGACAGCACTGGCCGCGGTCGAGATGAAAAGTCGCCGTCATGACGAAAAGGCCGGTCCGTGGATCGAGGTATCCGAGTTCTCCGCGCTCGCACGCGGCATCGTGCGTGAGCATGATCTCCGCGTAGTGCGGCTGCTCGGGTGCGAGGCGCTCGGGGTGCGGTGTGAGCGGCGCTGCACGAGTGGGCTCGGCTGTCACAGTCGGAATCCTCGGGGGAAGGGATCGTCCGGTGCGAGCATGTGCTGCGAGGTGCCGGTGATCCAGGCGCGCCCGGTGATGGTGGGAACGATGGCCGGGTAGTTGGCGACGCTGGTCTCGTGAATGGCCTTGCCGATGAAGTGTGTGCCGATGATCGACTCGTTGGTGAGTTCTTCGCCGATCGTCATCTCACCGCGTGCAATCAGTTGCGCGACGCGAGCGCTGGTTCCCGTGCCGCACGGCGAGCGGTCGAACCAGCCCGGGTGAATGACCATCGCGTGCCGTGAATGCTGTGCGGTGCTGCCCGGTGCGACCAACTGCACGTGGTGCACGTGGTCAATGGCCGGATTCTCCGGGTGGACAGGAGCGGAATGGATGTTGATCGCATCCATGATGCGCATGCCGATGTCGAGTAGTGCGTCGCCGGATTGCGGACCGAAGTCAGGTGCTGTGTCGATCGTGTCGAGATCAACGATCGCGTAGAAGTTTCCCCCGAAGGCCATGTCGTACGTCACGGTGCCCAGTCCGGGCACCTCCACGGCCGCATCGAGTTCGGTCACGAAACTCGGGACGTTCTCGATGGTGACGGCTCGGGCGCGGGTGCCCTCGGTCTCGACGGTCGCGATGACGAGTCCGGCGGGGGTGTCCAGACGAATCACGGTCTGCGGTTCGGTCACCTCGACCATGCCCGTCTCCACAAGAACCGTCGCCACCCCGATAGTTCCGTGACCACACATGGGCAGGCAGCCGGACACCTCGATGTAGACGACACCCCAGTCGGCATCCGGGCGGGTGGGAGGTTGCAGAATCGCGCCGCTCATCGCTGCGTGTCCATGGGGCTCAAACATCAGCCACGTGCGCAGGTCATCGGCCTGCTCGATGACGTATCGACGTCGCTCTTCCATGGTCGATCCCGGAAGCACGCCGACCCCGCCGACGACGACCCGCGTGGGCATGCCTTCGGTATGTGAGTCCACGCACTGCCACGTGCGGATCGATTCCACCGCTCGATGCTAGGCGAAGAGTCGCTGCGGCCCGAGGCGCGCCTCGGCGTCGCTGATCTGCTCTGCGTAGACCAAACGGGTCACCAGATCGGCTGTTCCAGCTGCCATGGCGGTGCCGATCATGCCGTGCCCGGTTGCGACGAACACCGGTTGGGCCCCGCGCTGGGGGAGGTGTCCGATGTAGGGGGCGCCGTCGATCGATGCGGGCCGGACGCCGGTCCAGGGCTGCACGGATTCTGGCGCGGTCGGAAGATCGATGGCGATTCGGGCACGGTCGATCAGAGCGGGAATCCGGTGTCCGGCGATGTCGCGGTCATCGGGTGAAGTGATTTCGTAGCGGGCGCTCAGGCGTAGCCCGTCGGACAGTGGATTCACGGCGGTGCGTTGATCCATTAGCAGCATCGGCCGCGTGGGCGCGGTGTCGGTGCGCGGCAGCGTCACGGAGTAACCCTTCGCTGCCCGAATCGGCAAGTCCACGTCGAGTGATCGGGCCACCGCCGGGGACCACGCTCCGGCCGCGAGGATGACGGCGTCGACGTCGAGAGTGACGTGGCCGTCGGCTGTCCGAACGGTGGGGGATGATCGAACATCTGTCACCACGCCGGTCATCCAACGGGCACCGGCGTCTTCTCCGCGTTGACGCATGCGCATCCACAAGTGGGCAGGGTCGAGCCCGAGATCGTCGGTGAGTTCGATCGCGGCGTTGACGTTGTCGGTCAGCCCCGGTTCAGCTCGCAATTCGGCCTCGTCGATGTCTCGAACACTGACGCCGTGGGTTCGCATGTGTCCGGCTTCGCGTTCGGCACGTTCGCCGGCTCCGGCTCCGGTGAACACTTGCCAGAGTCCGCGGGTATTGATGTCCAATGCATCGTCGCTGAGTAAGAGTTCTGCGCTTCGTCGCAGGACTGCTTCGAGTCCGGGGTGGAAGGTGGCGACGTTAGCTTCGGTGCAGCGGCGTGCGAATCCCATCAGCCAGTCGAGAGTTCCTTGGCCGGGTCGATTCGACAGAGCGAACGCGCCATCTTGGGTGAGCAGGGAGCGAAGACCACTTTTCACCATCCCGGGTGCGGCGAAGGGAATCGAGTGACTGACCACGACATGTCCAGCATTGCCGATCGACGTGCCGAAGCGAGGCTTGTCCGCGTCGACGACGGTCACGGTGGCTCCCCGCTCGGCCAAGAACGCGGCACAACTGGTGCCGATGATCCCGCCACCGATGACGACGATGTTCATAGTCAGACGGTGGTCAGCGCGGGCGCCCAGTCGCCCGCTGCGTCGAGTAGTGCGTGGAGTTCGTTACGGGTGACGTCGTCGATCGCCGTCACTGGCCCGCGGGGCTTGCCGACGTCGAGTCCGCGCAGTGCCATGCCTGCTTTTACTTTCGCGTTGTACTGGCCCGCCTCGATGAACGTCAACAAGGGCGCGATCGCGTTGTAGGCGTCGGTGCGTGAGCTCGGATCGAGGATGGCGACGTGGGCGACGGGAAGAAGGTTGGCAATGCCGCCGATCCAGCATCGAGTCCCGGCGTCAAGGAACTCCACGATCGCTGCATCGGCACCACACACGACATCAATTGCCCCTGCGTATCGACGTGTGATCTCACCCGGTCGCGTCAGATCTCCTGATGCTTCCTTGATGCCCACGATGAAGGGATTCGAGGCCAGCTGGTCGAGGGTGTCGAAGCTGAAGGGAACACCGGTGCGTTGGGGGTAGTCGTACAGAACCGTCGGCAGTCCGGCGGCGGCGACGACGGTGGACACATGATCAGCGAGCTCCGTTGGAGTCGGCAGGCTGTAGGCGGGGGCGGCCAGCATGAGTCCGTCGAGTCGAAGGTGAGAGGCGACTGCCGCGTGTTCGAGTGCTTGGCCGGTAGACATGCCACCGACAGCCCCGAGGACCGGAACCGATCCGGCAACGACGTCGTGGATTCGGGAGGTCACCGCGCGGCGCTCGTCCAGTGAGAGGGAGTACCCCTCGCCGGTGGTTCCGCAGGCGACGATTCCGTGCACTCCGGCCGCGAGCATCGACTCGACGATGGTGTCGACACGATCGAAGTCCACGCTGTCGGACTCGTCGAACGGTGTGACGAGGGGAACGAAAACCCCGGTGAGATCCACAGGCGATGTCTACCACCTGGCGCGAGGGACGGATCAGGCTTCAGATGCGATGACGCTGGCGATGGTGTCCTCAAGGGTCCCGAGCACGATGGGTCCGACGATCTGAACCGCGACGCGACCGTCGCGGTCGAGAATCACCGTCACCGGTAGGGAGCGGGGTGGAATGTCGGGGATCTGCGCGAGGAGGGTTCCGTCTTTGTCCACGATGCTGCGGTAAGGAGTGTCCACAGTGAACGCGCGAGCATCGTCTTCGTTGTCTTCGACGTTAATGCCAACGAAGGTGACGCCCTGACCCTCGAAGGTCCGCGCGGCCTCGGCGAATTCGGGCATCTCCGCGCGACACGGAGAGCACCAGGAAGCCCAGCCGTTCACCACGGTGACGTCTCCACGGGAGTCAGCGAGCGCGAAGGGTTCCCCATCCAGATCTGTCCCGGAGATGTCCAGGGGCGCGCCGCGGTCGGCTTCGTCCACGACGGTCAAGCCGATCCCCGGATCCGTGGTCACAGAAGCCGTCGGTGGTGGAGCGAGTGCTTCCTCATCGGCGGAGAACACCGAGCACCCGGTAGCAAGGGACATCGCTCCCAGCACGATGACCGCGGCGGTGAGGGCTGCCGGGCGTCGCATGCGTGCAGTCTCTCCCGAAGCGTTTACGCAGGCCTCGACCGGGTTCGCCAGCGGTCGAGCGTGCGGCTACGAACCGGTGGGTCGGTGCGGCTGGATCGCGTCGGCCGGAATGTGGCCGAAGCGTCCGGCTTGGAAGTCTTCGAACGCCTCGATGACCTCGGACTTCGTGCTCATCACGAACGGTCCGTACTGAAATGTCGGTTGCCGCAGCGGCACACCACCGATGATGAACATCTCCAGGTTCGGTGATCGCGACTCTTGTTGATCGGCCGCCCGAACGCGGAGTGCATCGCCGTTGACCAAGACGGCCATCTGACCGGTGTGGACGGGGCGCTGCTCGGCTCCTACGGAACCGAAGCCGGCCAAGGTGTAGGCAAGGGCGTTGAAGTCCGATCGCCACGGAATGTCGATTTGCGCTCCCGGAGCGAGCGTGAGGTGAGCGATGGCGAGGGGCGTGTGCGAAATCCCCGGTCCCTGGTGACCGGCGATTTCGCCGGCAAGGACGCGAAGAACAGCGCCGCCGTCGCTGCTGGTGACCATCGCGACATCGGCGCCCTGCAGGTCTTGGTACTGCGGGTCGATGCGCTTCTTCTCGGTTGGAAGGTTGATCCACAGCTGCAATCCGTGAAAGAGGCCGCCACCTTCCACCAGATGTTCGGGTGGGGTTTCGATGTGCAAGATGCCATCGCCGGCAGTCATGTATTGGGTGCCGCCATCGAGAATCGTGCCGCCACCACCATGGTTGTCCTGGTGCAGGAACTGCCCGTCGATCAGATAGGTGAAGGTTTCGAATCCACGATGCGGGTGCCACGGTGTTCCCTTGGGCTCACCCGGCGCGTACTCCACTTCGCCCATCTGGTCCATGTGAATGAAGGGGTCGAGGTCGATCGGGTCGACGCCGGCGAAGGCGCGGCGGACGGGAAAACCTTCGCCCTCGTATCCCTGGGGTGCGTTGGTCACCGTCTTGACGGTGCGCAGGGTGGATG
>CALKMY010000019.1 GCA_938091275.1 Candidatus Nanopelagicales bacterium
ACCACACTCGGAAACGACTTCCGGAACGGCCTTCGAAGTGATCAGGTTGTGAATGATCGTCGAACCCGGACTGCGCTGTAGTTCCCTCGCGGCGATCAGTGCCGTCAAGGTCGACGGGCTGACAATGCGACCACCTTCGTCAACGACGAAGCATCGGTCAGCATCACCGTCGAACGCCAACCCAATATCGGCGCCGGTGCCACGGACTCGAGCTTGAATATCGATCAGATTGGCCGGCTCGATCGGATTGGCCTCATGGTTGGGGAAGGTCCCATCGAGCTCGAAATACATACGATCGATCGACAGCGGCAAGGCCGGAAGGCCAGCGTCCTCACCCAGAACCGCAGGCACGGTGTAACCGGCCATTCCGTTCCCGGCGTCCACGACGACCGTCAGGGGGCGGATATTCGAGAGGTCGACGAGTTCACGAAGGTAGCCGGCGTAATCGGCGAGTGTGTCTCGCGATTGGGCTTCACCCATCGCCTCGTCGGATGCTGGGACGCCGGATCGAATCATCTGCTTGATGTCGGCAAGCCCCGTGTCCTGGCCCACTGGCGCGGCGCCCGCTCGACACAGTTTGATGCCGTTGTACTCGGCCGGATTGTGGCTCGCCGTGAACATGGCTCCTGGTAACCCCAGCGACCCCGACGCGAAATACAAGCCGTCGGTACTACACAACCCGATGAGAATCACATCGCAGCCTTGCTCGCGGACGCCGTCGGCGAAGCTCGCCACCAGGTCGGGACCGGACGGACGCATGTCATGACCGATGCACACCGCTCCAGGGCCACCCTGGGCTGTCGCTACTCCCAGGACTCGGACAAATGCGGCCCCGACGTCATGAGCGAGCGCCTCATCCAACTGATCTGGGTAAATTCCCCGGACGTCGTAGGCCTTGATGATCGAGTCAAGATCGCGCACGACGGAAGGTTATCGGCGAACCCACAGCGACACCCATGCGCCGGGCTCGCGGACCTGCGGGCTTACCAGAGGCCTTCGTGGTCGAAAGGCTTGTCCCCAGCGTCCGGAGTCGACGTAAAGACGGGATGGGCCTCGTCGTAGCGCTCAGCCGCAGCATCGCCGTGCCCGGCGCCGGTGAAGTCGTGGCCGGCTTCGGAGCCCTGGGGGTCCCGGGCGTCCGGCGAATCCTGCGCGTCCTGACGGTCCGTCGCGGTGGGCGTGAAGTCCGTGTGTGCCACTTCGGGAACCACGCGCAGATGACCACGGCGGCCGTGCGTCGCGTCCACAGCGGCGTCGTCACTGTCCGTTCCGGCTGCCGTCGGCGCATTCGGTGTCTCGAACCGGGGCTTGGCGGCCTCTCGGACTGCGTCGGCGAGGGCTTGCAGATCGTCGCTGCTTGGTTTCAGCGCGTCAGGATCCGGCGTGATGCGCACAACCTCCCAGCCCCGGGGGGCCGTCAAGCGGTCACTGTGCATTTGACACAGGTCGTAGCAGTGCGGTTCGGCATACGTCGCCAGCGGACCGACGACTGCCGTGGAGTCGGCGTATACGTAGGTGAGGGTGGAGACCGCCGGCTGAGCGCAGGACGGCTTGGAGCAGCGGCGACGACTCACGTCCGGCACGCTAGCGGTCAGATCCTCATCACCGGTGTAGCCGCGCCGCCTTCTGGCGAAACGCCGTGCGGTGAGCCTGTACGGGGAACGTTCGTGCACCGCGAGCAGACGCGCGGACGTTGGTATTCGCGGCCGGCGTCAGCGGCCGACCACCGCGACGTCCGCAACAGCCTGAGGCACGGGCACCCGCACCCGCAGCGGCTTCCACGGATAGCCGGTGATCAAGTCACCGAACTGAGAGCGCTCCTTCACCCGGTGCGCCGCCAGAATCGGCCCGGACCCTGGGACCGGCGTAATCACGCCTGTGAACCAGTCGACATCTGTCGGAGGTTCGAAGGTGATCACCCGCACCTCACCCACGGGTACCGACACCCGCACCGGTTCGGTCTCCTGGGCATTAGTTGTTCCCCCGCGGAAGGGAAGCATCGTGACGTCTACCTCCACCGAGGTTGCCGGGGCGGCGATCTGTAACTTCACATCGGTCGCATTCCGCACCGGAAGTCCACTCACCGCCGAGGGACCGACGAAAGGCTGAGCGCCGGCGGTGAAGGACGCTTCGTTTTGCACATTGCGCCCACCGAAGAACTGCCGCATTCCCACAACGATCGGCTGATCCGACGTCAACTGCAGCGCCGCCGGGAGAACCCCGTTCGGTGATGGCGGTAACGCAGGCGTCATATCCAACGTCGTGACCGCGCCCGCAGGAACGGTGACGCTGCCACGATCGAACGGCTGGTAGCTCCCGTCCTGAGCGAGGACGCGAATATCCACGATCGCGTCGCTGTCAGTCGTCGACACCACCGACAGCACCCGCGCCCCGTCACCGGCCAAGATTCCAGGCAGGTAGACGTTCGTCGCCGGTTCCGCAGCAGCAGGGATCCAATCGGTTCCGATCGCGTCTAACCCACTGCGCTGCTCGTCGTCGACCGACGCACCCACGCGACCCGCCCGCGCGATCACGTGGAAGGCGGTGCCATTGATCCCGGGGGCCACCTCATCGAGGCGAACGATGATCCGGTCTTGGCCCGGGACGACCAGTCCCCGCGTCGTCGGTGTCTCGATCTCTCCTTCCGGGCCGTGAATGATCACATCCACGATCGCCGACGTGACATCCGGATTCACCAACACGACACGCGTCACACGACCGGCAACAGCGCCACCCCCCACGAACCAGAAATCCGATCCGGCCGGGGCGCACGCAGTGCTCGCCATCCCTCGACCACGACCGCTGGGGTCGCGACCCCATTGATCGGCGATCAGGCCTGGCGCCAGCGCTCCCTCACCGTAGGCCTCGACTGCGGGCAATTCGATTCCGAATGCCTCGATCTGGCCCTGTTCGCCCGGTGCCTTCAGGTTGGAGCCTGCCGATTCCGCGCCGGGAAGAGTGCGCAGCCCCGCCTCACCGTCGCCCTCTTGCCCAGGCTGGCCGGGAATGACAGCTCCCGTGACGCGAACGCCCAGATTTCCGCCCGTTCCCGGTTCCGGACACAACAACACGCTCGATCGAATGGGTTCGGCGATCGTGGTCCGGGGCACCGATTCATCGGAGTTGGCCCCGGCGAGAAAGCCGACCCCGACGATGCTGGCGATCATGGCGAGAACAAGCAGCGGGGGCACCCACCGGGACAGGCGTCCATCCGAGGTGCTGGTGACCGTGGTCATGGGTTCACCCCCGTCGATTCGTCGCCCGCGTCGTTACGCGCGTCCTTCGTCGTCCCGTCCCCATCATGCGAGTCCTCGAGCGAAGCGCCCTGCGTTGTTGGCGGCGTCGTCGGTGGGCTCGATGTGGACTCGGCCGGCTCCGTCGACTCGGTCGGATCCATCGACTCGGCCGGATCCATCGACTCGGTCGGCTCCGCGGCCGCAGTCGCCACCTGTGTCAGGTCGAGAAAGTGCGGCACCTCGGAGGCGTCCGGTCGGTCGGGGTCATCGGGGTCAGGATCAAGAACCCGACGCTCGGGCAGTGCGAGAACAATCAGGGCGAGAATGACGATGGCCTGGAAGATGAGCCACCCACGCCGAAGCGAGTCATCAAAAGACGCCACGACCGTGGATGTAGCTTTCTCCACCGGAACAACGAAGGCCGCCGCCCAATTCAGGGGTTCGGGAAGTTCGGCCCGCGCCAGGGTTTGACCATCGATGGACGCTGACCACTGCGTTGTCGATGTCACGCCCAACCACAGAACCCGCGAGCCAGGGTCGACGTCCACAGCCTCGGGAAGCGCACCATCGAGGTACGGGTCAGTCCCGATGTCGCCGGGTTGAGCAATGTCGAGAGCCATCGGAAGGAACTCACCCGACGCGCTGTCGATATCGAAGACCTGCGCTCGCGACGTGACACCGCTGATGCGCCACAGCACCTCCCCTTCCGCGCGAGCAAGTCGACGTAGTCCCGGCTCGGAGTCGAGTGCCGGGACGATCGAACGCGAAGACTTCGCCGCGAGGGTGACGTATCGAACGCCGTACGAGCGCAGCGCGTCTACTTCCCCGCCGCCGCGACCGGACGCCAACGCCGAAACGAAGTCGTCGATCGGCTCCCACACCTCCGGTTCAGGCATCGTCTCGGCCGATCCCAACGTCAGGGCCGATCCGCCGATGAGCATGTAGCGGACCTCCCCTTCTCCGTTATCGGTCAAGACCAACGTTCGCGGGGCTTGCGGACCGTCGGCCTCGGCTGCGACGAATGCCGGCACATCCAGACGCGGTGCACGCTGGACAACGTCGTCGTTCGCGGGGATCCACCACACGGCCGCAGCGACCGGCGTCAGCGCGGCCGCGACGAGTCCGATAGCGGCCAATGGCTGTCCGAGAGTGAAACTCTGCCCCGCGAAGCGTTGTCGCAGACCGTCGACAGCGATGCCGCACGCGGCAATCATTGCCAGACCCATCACCAGCGTCATCGGTCCGGGCCACGGCTGCGCGGGGACTTCTGCCCCGGGGGGAAGAACGGTGATCGCGGACTGGACTACGCCTATCGCCAACGCGAGTATCACCACGACCCACCACGCACTCACGTAGCTCGCCGTGTCGCGTCGGAACAACGCGAGGAATGCCGCGAAAACGAGTCCAGCGGTCACCAGGAGCGGGTTCATCCCCGGTCCGCCGGGGTGCAGCAGCAGCACATCGACGGGCCGCAGGTTGGGATCGATGATCCCCGGGATGTTCAGTCCCGGCTCGATGAAGAAAAGTGCGGGATTGGTGATCAGGTGCACGGTCCACGGCATCAGGGCAAGCAACGGCACAACTATCGCGATGGCGAACCGTGTGATGATC
>CALKMY010000020.1 GCA_938091275.1 Candidatus Nanopelagicales bacterium
GGCTTGCTCGCCTTCTTGGCAGCCGGCTTGCTCACTTTGCTTGTGGCCGGTTCCACGAGCTTCTTAGCTCCGGAGACGACGCCTTTGAACTCTGCGCCCGGGCGGAACTTCGGCAGCTTGGTGGCCTTGATCTTCACGGCCTCGCCCGTGCGTGGATTGCGGCCGATACGAGCCTTGCGTGCTGTGGACTCGAATACTCCGAAGCCGGCAACGGCCACCTTGTTGCCCTTTGCGACGGCCTTCTTCGTCTCGAGTAGGAAAGCATCGACAATGTCGGTGACGTCCTTCTTGCTATGGCCGAGACGCTCCGCCACGTTGTCGATCAGATCTGCCTTGTTCACGAGTGGTAACCCTCCAAAGGGTGCTGGGTATGTGACCGGTCGGCCACCGGAGTGAACGTAAGCGTCCTCACCGGCTTTCGGATGTCGCCGCGCCGGAATAAGTCGCCGCAGAGCGCGGGATATTCGTCACACGTCGCTATTGAGTGACCGGTGCGAAGCTCGGGCGATGCGCCTCGAACTCAGCGATGGCATCGGCGTGCTGCATCGTGATGCCGATATCGTCGAGCCCTTCCATCAAACGCCACCGAACGTAGTCATCGACCTCAAAATCCGCCGTCAGATCACCGGCGCGGACCGTCCGTGCGTCAAGATCGACCGTGACCTCGAGGGAAGGATCCGCTTCGATGAGCGTCCACAGGTCCTCGATAACGCTCTGGTCCACCTGAGCGGTCAAGAGTCCACCCTTGCCTGAGTTTCCGCGGAAGATGTCGGCGAAGCGAGAGGACAACACAACGCAGAATCCGTAGTTCTGCAGGGCCCATACCGCGTGCTCGCGGGAGGAGCCGGTGCCGAAGTCGGGACCGGCAACCAGGATGCTGACACCTTGATATTCGTCTCGATTCAAGACGAAGTCGGGGTCCTTGCGCCAGGCGGAGAAGAGTCCGTCTTCGAATCCATCACGGGTAATCCGCTTGAGGTACTCCGCCGGGATGATCTGATCGGTATCGACATTGCTCCGGCGCAAGGGTGCGGCCGTTCCGGTATGCCGGATGAAGGGTTCCATGGTGCGCTCCTTGCCTACGCCAGATCCGCGGGTGACGACAGGTGTCCCGTTACTGCGGTGGAGGCGGCAACCGCTGGAGAAACCAGGTGCGTGCGCCCGCCGGGACCCTGTCGTCCCTCGAAGTTTCTGTTGGACGTCGACGCACTTCGCTCGCCGGGCGTCAGTTTGTCGGGGTTCATTCCCAAACACATCGAGCACCCGGCTCCGCGCCATTCACCACCGGCCTCCACGAACACCTGATCCAGACCTTCGGATTCCGCCTGCAGGCGTACCCGTGCTGAACCCGGCACAACCATCAGGCGCATGCCGTCTTTGACCTTGCGGCCTCGCAGAATGTTCGCGGCGACCCGTAGATCCTCGATGCGACCGTTGGTGCACGACCCGATGAACACCGTGTCGACGGCAACGTCACGCAGCGGTGTCCCAGGGGTGAGATCCATGTACTCCAGTGCACGTTCGATGGCCACCCGATCGACATCATCGGAGGCATCTTCCGGTGACGGGACCGACGCCGACAGCGGCAGACCCTGGCCCGGGTTGGTGCCCCAGGTGACGAAGGGCGCCAGTGTGGAGGCGTCGATATCGACGACCGCATCGAACTCGGCGTCGTCGTCGGTGAACAGGGTCTTCCAGTACGCGACCGCGTCGTCCCACTCCTGCCCGCTAGGTGCCTTCTCACGGCCGTGGACGTAGTCGAACGTTGTCTGATCCGGAGCGATCATGCCGGCCCGCGCGCCTGCTTCGATCGACATATTGCAGACCGTCATGCGTCCTTCCATCGACAAGCCGCGAATCGCCGAACCGCGGTACTCGAGCACGTAGCCCTGCCCGCCGCCGGTCCCGATCTTCGCGATCACCGCCAAGATGATGTCCTTGGCCGACACCCCCTCAGGCAGGTCGCCGTCCACGTTGATCGCCATCGTCTTGAAGGGCTTCAGCGGTAAGGTCTGAGTCGCGAGAACGTGTTCCACCTCGCTCGTTCCAATGCCGAATGCCAGAGCACCGAAGGCTCCGTGTGTGCTGGTGTGGGAGTCGCCGCACACGATGGTCATGCCCGGTTGCGTCAACCCCATCTGGGGACCAACGACGTGCACGATGCCCTGCTCGACGTTCCCCAGCGAATACAACGGCACACCGAACTCGGCGCAGTTCTTTCGCAGCGCTTCGACTTGCGCGCGCGACACTGGATCGGCGATCGGCTTGTCCACATCGATGGTGGGAATATTGTGATCTTCCGTGGCCACCGTGAGGTCAGGACGATGAACCGGTCGGCCGGCATCACGAAGACCGTCGAAGGCCTGAGGGCTGGTCACCTCGTGCACCAGATGCAGATCGATATACAGCAGATCCGGCTCACCGTCGGCAGACCTGACGACGTGGTTGTGCCACACCTTTTCGGCCAGAGTGCGACCCACTGATTCCTCCATGTCACTTCGCGCGTCACCTTCGGTGCGCAACCTCGTGGTGGCAGCAGTCTACGGAGCAAACGAAAGGGCCCTCCCCTGTGGGAGGGCCCTTGTAGCCCCGACGGGATTCGAACCCGCGCTACCGCCTTGAGAGGGCGGCGTGCTAGGCCGCTACACAACGGGGCCGTGCCGAGCAACCGCTCGTCGCTGGGGTACCAGGACTCGAACCTAGACTAACTGGGCCAGAACCAGTCGGGCTGCCAATTACCCCATACCCCACGAGACCGCATCAGTGTAGTCATGAGGCGTGGAGCGACCGAATCCGGGAGAGTGAACGATCGGCGCCTAGCAATTCCATCGATTCGAATAGTGGCGGCGACACCCGACGCCCGGTAATCGCCAGGCGGACTGGCCCAAACGCCACCTTTGGCTTCAATCCGCGCTCGTCGATCAGCGCTGACCGCAAGGCGCGCTCGATCGCCTCCGTGGTCCACTCATCGAGTCCAGCGAGGGCCGCCTCGGCCGCCAGAAGAACGTCATCGGCCTGGTCTCCCATGATCTTCTCGGCATCTGTGGCATCGATGGCGATGTCGTCTGTGAACAAGAAGCCCACCATGGCGCTGGCCTGCCCGAGGGTTTCCAATCGTTCCGAGATCAGTGGCACTACGGCGCGGACCAGATTCATGTCCTCGGCGGACGGTGTCGAGGCGATGACTCCATCGCGGTGCAGGTATGGCACCAGGCGCTCGACGAGGTCGTCGATGGCAAGGTGCCGAATCCAATCGCCGTTGATGGCCGTGCACTTCTTCACATCGAAGCGCGCGGGGTTGGGATTGACGCGCTCGAGGGAGAAGGACTGAGCCATTTGCTCTTTGCTGAAGAACTCGACATCGCCCCCCGGAGACCACCCCAACAGCGCGAGGTAGTTGGTCAACGCCTCGGGTAGGTATCCCTGGTCGCGATACATCTGCAACGACGACTCTGGGTCGCGCTTCGATAGCTTCTTGTTGCCCTCGCCCATCACGTAGGGCAGGTGGCCGAACTGCGGAACCGGGCCGTCGAATACCCCGAGGTCGATCATCGCTTCATACAGAGCGATTTGCCGGGGAGTCGACGACAACAGATCTTCGCCGCGCAGTACGTGCGTGATCTTCATGGCGGCGTCATCGGTGGGGTTCACGAGCGTATAGAGCGGCTCCCCATTGGCACGCTGGAGAACAAAGTCCGGAATCTGTCCGGCTGCGAACGTGATCTCACCGCGGATGAGGTCGTTCCAGGTGCAGTCCCGATCGGGCATGCGAAACCGCACTACCGGGGCACGACCTTCGGCGCGGTAAGCAGACCGGGCGTCATCGCTTAAGTCTCGACAGTGTCCGTCGTAGCCAGGGGCGCGCTTCTCGGCCATCGCCTGCTGACGTCGTGCATCCAGTTCTTCGGTGGAGCAGAAGCATTCGTACGCGTATCCACCCGCAACGAGAGCGTCCACCATCGCGTCGTAGTCCGCTCGTCGCTCGGATTGTCGGTACGGGCCGAAGGGGCCTCCCACTTCGGGCCCCTCATCCCAATCGAGTCCGAGCCACTGCAGCGAATCGATGAGTGCTTGGTAGGACTCCTCGCTGTCTCGGGATGCATCCGTGTCCTCGATACGAAAGACGAAGGTGCCGTGGGTGTGCCGTGCGAACGCCCAGTTGAACAG
>CALKMY010000021.1 GCA_938091275.1 Candidatus Nanopelagicales bacterium
TCTGCGAACGGCCTCTTCCGCAGCCCCCGTCTCCGCCGACAGACCGAACTTCTGGTCTTCGTGCGCGGTGGCGATGAATTCGTGCGTGTGCGCTTCGACGCCCACCGTCGCGCGCACCATCACCGGTTGGACGACTCCCGCGTCGGCGGCGGCGCTGGCGACCCGTGCGATCTCCTCGAAAGAGTCCACGACGATGCGACCGACGCCGTACTCGATGGCCGCCGTGATCTCCGCCATCGACTTGTTGTTGCCGTGCATCAGCAGGGCATCGCCCGGAACGCCTGCGCGGACCGCAACGGCGAGTTCTCCGCCACTAGCTACGTCTATGCCGAGACCTTCCTCGAAAACCCACCGGGCACCGGCCACCGACAAGAAGGCCTTGGCCGCGTAATAGACCCGCGACGCTCCCGCCTGGTGGTACGCCGACGCGTATTCGCGGGCCCGTGACCGCAGGTCCACTTCGTCGAGGACGTACACCGGAGAACCGTGATCGGCGGCGATGTCCCGGACATCGACCCCACCGATCGTCATGGCGCCATCGGCGCCGCGAGAACAGTGACGGGGCCACACCGATTCGGCCAGAGCGTCGACCGCCTCGGCCGTGGGGGCCGCGACCATCGCCCCGGGATCGGTGACAAGGTCACCGTGCCGAGGTCCTGCCGGGTGCGCGCGCATTGGTCAAGGCTAGGGCAGCGCGCCCTGCCCGCTCCGACGCCTGCGCTACATGCGCTCGGGGGCGCTGACTCCGAGCAAATCCAGCCCATTGGCCAGCACTTGACGAGCCGCCGCACACAACCACAGTCGAGATATATGAAGCGGCTGGACGTCTTCCTCTCCCCGGGGCAGCACCCAGCACACGTCATAGAACCGGTGATAGTCAGTGGCCATCTCTTCCAGATAGCGCGCCACCCGGTGGGGTTCGCGTAATTCAGCAGCGCTGGCCACGATCCGCGGGTATTCCGCCAAACGGCCGAGGAGTTCGATCTCCCGTTCATGCGTCAGGGATCCCGGGTCGAATTCCGCTTCACGCCAGTCGATGCCCAGTTCTCGGGCATTTCTCAAGACAGAGGAAATCCGCGCATGTGCGTACTGAACGTAGAAGACCGGGTTGTCGTTGGTTTGTCGGGTGATCGTTTCCAGATCGAGGGTTAACGGGGAATCTGCCGGGTAGCGGATGAGCGTGTAGCGGGCGGCGTCGACACCGACTTCCTCGACCAACTCCTCCAGGGTGACGATGTTCCCCGCGCGTTTGGACAACTTGACCTCGAGTTCGCCACGCGTGATCTTCACGAGCTGGCCGATGAGGACCTCGATGTGGGCATCTATGTCGTCTCCCGCGCACGCGGCCACCGCGCGCAACCGGTTGACGTATCCGTGGTGATCGGCACCAAGAAGGTAGATGTTCACATCGAAACCGCGGGCGCGCTTGTCGACGTAGTAGGCGGTATCTGAGGCGAAATAGGTGTACTCGCCGTCGGCCTTGACGAGCACGCGATCCTTATCGTCGCCGAAATCGGTCGTGCGCAGCCAGACGGCGCCATCCTCCTCGAAGACATGGCCTTGTTCCCGTAGTCGCTCCAGCCCCCCCTCTACTGCGGCCGACCCGTGCAGCTCACGTTCTGACGCCCACACATCGAAGTGCGTGCGGAAGAGATCGAGAACCTGCTGCTGCTGTCCCAACTGTCGGGCATAGGCAGCCTCACGAAAAGAGACGAGTTGATCATCGCGCGGCAGGGAAAGGATGTCCGGATCCTCCGCGACGATCGCCCCAGCGAGATCGACCACGTAGCCACCGTGGTAGCCGTCTTCTGGCACGGGTTCGCCATGAGCGCTGGCCATCACCGACGCTCCGAACATATCCATCTGCACGCCGCGATCGTTGATGTAGAACTCGCGAGCGACCTCCGCACCGGCTGCGCGAAGGACCCGAGCGATCGCATCACCAACGGCGGCCCAACGCGTGTGCCCGAGGTGAAGCGGTCCCGTCGGGTTCGCGGAAATGAATTCGACGTTGACCTTCGTGCCAGCGAGGGCATCACCCACCCCGTAGTCAGGTCCCGCCTCGACGATCCTGCGGGCAACTTCCGCGTGGGAAGCGGCCTCCAGAGTGATGTTCACGAAGCCGGGCCCAGCTACGTCCACCTGAGCGATTCCCGCATAGCCACCGAGCTCAGACGCCAACGCCTCGGCTATCTCCCGCGGTGGACGTTGCACCCGCTTCGCCAGCACCATCGCCACGTTCGTGGCGTAGTCGCCATGCTCACGACTCTTGGGGCGCTCGATCACGATCTCGACGTCGGAGGCATCCACATCCCCTGAGCCAAGACCGTCAAGGGCAACATTCAGTGACCCGGCTATTGCTGCCCGCAGCTCGTCGATGGTCACCGCGCGAGCGTATCGACGCAACGGTGTGGTTATGCTCACGGTAGGCAGGGCCCGATCAGCACCATTGTTCACACCGCGCCGCCAGCCAGGCAGCGTTGCAGTTTCTGAGCACGCGCACAGATTCCGGACGAAGGTTTGAACGGCTAGCCCGCGGCGGGCGAGGTGTCCGGCGCGAAACTTCGTGCAAGGAGAATGTGCAACATGGCTCAAGGAACCGTGAAGTGGTTCAACTCAGAAAAAGGCTACGGCTTCATCGCCCAGGCCGACGGCGGACCGGATGTGTTCGTCCACTACTCGGCGATCGAGGCTGACGGCTATCGCTCGCTCGAGGAGAACCAGGTCGTCGAATTCGACATCACCCAAGGACCCAAGGGTCCGCAGGCAGACAAGGTTCGCCTCTCGTAGCGACATCTCGTCGACTTCTCATCGAGGGCCCCACCGATCATGGTGGGGCCCTCGATGCTTGTCAGGGTCTCGTCCGGCACACTGACAACATGGCCGAAGACGACATCGAGCGCCTCCTCCGCGAGGTGAATGCGGTCAATTCCGGAGGGGCGTCCCGCCGATCCTCGGACGTCGAGCCGGCAACGTCGAATGCGGTTGAGTCGGCAGGCCGGTCCTCCACCGGCGGCCGGGTTGCCTTCGCTGTCGGCGCCAGCCTCGTCTTCGGCGCCGCCGGGTGGTTCTTCGGGCTCCTCATGCCCTTTGTCGGCTCATTCTCCTGCGGGGTCGGGGCCGCACTCGGATCGCTGGTGACCGGCCTGGTCGCTGGGCCCCCGCGCTGGTTCTCCTCCTGACGGACACGTCGACGTCGACCGCGTCGCAGCAGCGGACGTCGTCCTACGACATGTCCGACTTCTTCACGCCATCGCTCGATTCAGCACCGAGCGTCGACGCAACGGGTGCGAAGACTCCCGCGAGCCACGACGGCATCCGGACCGGTGCCGGACGGGGTGGCTCGTCGATGCCCGCCCGCTGAGCTTCGATCGCAGCCCCGATCAAGATTCCCATGAAGACGAGGTAGAACCAGAGCATCAGCACGATCGGCGTACCGAAAGCAACAACGGCGGCTCCGACCGTGTTGGACAGCGACGTGTATAGGCCGAAGACCGCACTTGAGCCCAGCATCCACACGGTCGCAAAAAGCACCCCCCACGAGCGAATCCGAATTCGTGTCGGTATGTCCGGCAGAAGCGCGATGATCAAACCGCACACCACGTAGGCCACGACCGCGAGCGCCATCCAATTCACGACCCGCACACTCACCAAGCCAAGGAATTCCGATAGCCCGAGTTCGGCCAAGATTCGAGGGAGCAACTGAAGAACGAGCAAGAGAACAACGACGACGATCATTCCCGCGAGCGCCACGATGGCGGAGATGCCACGATCAACGAATCCGTGGATGCGTTCGGGCTGACCGAACAGTCGCGTCAATGTTGCTCGCAGCCCGTAGACCACCCGCGAGGACACATACACCGCAACGATGATGGACACGACCGTGGTGATGGTGAAGGCACTCGAGGAGCCCTTGTCGGCCAGTTCCACTAAGGCCGCCGTCGTCGGTTCCAGGGCCTGCAGGGTTTCCGGGCTTCTGTCGAAAACACCTTCAATAGCCGATTGCACCTGATCGGTCGTCAAGAAGGCGCCGGCGATGGCACCGATCGCCAGCGCGGTTGGGGCGAGAGCGAAGAAGGTGAAGAACGACAGGCCCCCCGCCACGATGCTTCCGCCCACGGCGGCATAGCGAAGAAGGACCGTGCGACCAAACTCGATAAGCGCCTTCAGCCATGACACCAGCACATCATGGCGCACTCGTTCGCTGATAACCTGTCGCTCCCCCAGCCCCCGTAGCTCAGGGGATAGAGCGCCGGTTTCCGGTACCGAAGGCCGCAGGTTCGAATCCTGCCGGGGGCGCATGTCGGCGCACACATCCCCTCGTTTCGCGCGCGTCGAGTCGGGTCTTTACCCCACCATCGTGGCGGTTTTCGTCGCACTGCTGCTCATCTCCAACATCGGTGCGGTGAAGCTCATCGCCTTTGGGCCACTCATCACCGACGGAGGGGCTTTCCTTTTCCCGCTGGTGTACGTCGTCGGCGACGTACTCGCGGAGGTGTACGGGTGGAAAGCGGCCCGCCGCGCCATCATCATCGCGTTCGTCATGGGCGCGTTGGCCGCCTTGACCTTCTATCTGGTCCAGATCTCACCCCCAGCCGACGGTTGGGAAAATCAAGAGGCCTTCGAGGCGGTTCTCGGCTTCGTTCCGCGAATCGTGCTGGCCAGCGTCCTGGGCTTCCTCGTCGGTCAACTTCTCAACGCGTATGTGCTGGTGTGGATCAAGCGCAAGACACAAGAGCGGAAACTCTGGGCTCGCCTGATGGGCTCTACCGTGGTGGGCGAGTTTGCGGACACCGTGGTCTTCTGCACCATCGCCTTCTACGGGGTCATCACCGGCGGCGATTTCGTGACCTACGTGATCGTTGGCTTCGTCTACAAGACCACGGTGGAAATCGTGCTCCTGCCGATCACCTATCGCATCATCGCTTTCGTCAAGAAGCGTGAGCCCACGTACGAATTGGAGTCGGCGGCCTAGCCGCCGGCTTGACTGCCGGCGTGACTGCCGGCTGAACCGTCGTTCGCATAGCCCCCAAGGAACTCTTCGCGGTAGGCATGGAAATCTCCCGACTCGATGGCGACGCGAATGTTTTCGACGAGGTTCACGATGAAATGTTGGTTGTGAATGGTGGCGAGCGTTGACGCGATTGACTCCTTGGCCTTGAAGGAATGGTGGAGATAGGCGCGCGTGTAGTTCTGACAGGTGTAACAGGTGCAGCCCTCCTCGATAGGCGCGAAAGTTCGCCGATTGATGCTGGCCGTCACGTTGAAGCGCCCGCGCGAGGTATACAGGGCAGCGTTTCGCGCGACCCGCGCCGGCGATACGCAATCGAAGGTATCGGCACCCGAGGCAATAGCCGTGAAGAAATCCTGCGGCTCACCGATGCCGAGAAGGTGTCGTGGTTTTCCTTCGGGCAATTCCTCACACACCCAACGCACGATGTCGGCCATCCGCTCCTTCTCTATGGCACCACCGATGCCGAACCCGTCGAACGGCAATGCGGCGATATCTGAAGCGGCCTGACGGCGCAGGTCCTCGTACTGTGCGCCCTGAATGACGCCGAAGAGAGCCTGATACGCCCGCTCCGGTTGATCGGTCATGATGCGTCGATGCTCCGTGATGCATCGCTGAGCCCATTCGAGAGTTCTGCGCATCGCCACCTGTTGATAGTCGCGGGAGTTCATCAACGTGGTGCACTCGTCGAACGCGAAGATGATGTCGGCCCCTAGGGCTTGCTGCACCTGCATCGAGACTTCCGCCGTGAAGCGATGGCGAGACCCGTCGAGGTGCGAGGTGAAGGTCACTCCGTCGTCGTCCACGTGAGCGAGTCGGTCCTTACCCGGTGCGACAACATCGTCGACCGTACGGTCGCTGACGTCCATGGCGAGGACCTTCTTAAATCCAACGCCGAGCGAGAGCACCTGAAACCCGCCACTGTCGGTGAACGTCGGACCGGGCCAGTTCATGAAGGCGCCCAAGCCCCCTGCCGCCTCCACGATGTCCGCACCGGGCTGCAGGTAGAGGTGGTAGGCGTTGGCGAGCACCGCTTGAGCTCCCAGGTCACGCATGGATTCCGGCAACACGGTCTTCACCGTGGCTTTGGTGCCGACGGGAATAAACGCGGGAGTTCGGATCTGACCGTGAGGTGTGGTGATGACGCCGCTGCGACCCAGCTGGCTTTCCGGGAACGAATGATCGTCATCCATCCGGGCCACCACGTCGAACCCGAAATCGGTCACCGAGGAACGGTATCGGGATTGCCGACCCGGCCCGATTCCGTCGACCAGAGTGGAAGAAGTTGCAGAGAAGAATCCGTGTGACGAGTGTGTCTAGATTGACGAAAAAATTTTTGGTGAACCGCTTGTGTCGCCTTGCCAACGCCTGTTAAACATCTCCTACCGCACCGCAAGGTGCGGGACGGTCCGAAAACTAGCGGCCTACCGGGCCAGACCCGGAAGTCCCCGAGTGCTGGCGGGGATGGCGGCAGGGAGCGGGTCGGGAAAGGAAACGAGCTGAAGGCGCTGCGGAAACGCAGGGCGAGCCACGCGGACTGCACACACCGCGAAGGCCCCGGGAAACCGGGCGGCAGCCGAGAACTTTCATGGCAAGGCCCCTCGAACTCATACTTCGAGGGGCCTTGCTCTTTGTGCTGGTGGCCCTTGTCTACCGGCCCGCGGGCATTCGTCGGCTTAGGCGCGCCGAAGCGACGCCGCCAACCGCGCGATTCCCTCATCGAAGGAGACCCGGGGCCTCCACCGGAGCGCTTCCCATGTCTGACGGGGGTCAAACCAATGCGCCGTGGACAGCTGCTCGACGAGAAATCGAGTGATCACCGGCTCTCGACCTGAAACCGAAGCCGCGGCCTCGCCCACGGTTCCGGCCACCCACGCGGGGCCTCGGGGAACAGACCTCACGGATATCTCGATCCCGGCTGCGTCGACGATGGCCTCGATGACGTCGCGCACCGGTCGGGGCTCACCGTTGCTCACCACGAAGGCGCGGCCTCGGACCGACGGATCCTGCGCTCGGTCCAGCGCTCGCACAATCGCCTCTCCTGCGTTATCGACATAGGTCGTGTCAATGAGGGCGCGGCCGCCGTCGATCAGGAACAGGCGACCACTCGCGGCTCGATCGATGATGCGTCCGACCAGTTGCTGATCACCCGGGCCCCACACCAAGTGCGGTCGCACCGTGACGACCGGCACGCTGACGCGCGGATCGAGCGCGATGCGCTCGGCCATCGCCTTTGATCGCGAGTAGTGACCGCGGGTTCGAGCCGGATCGGCAATATCGGCTGCAGCGGCGATGAGCGGCTCCCCCACATGCGCGACCGACGGCGAGGACACGTAGACGAACGCGTGGACACCCGCGTCGGCCGCACAGTCGAGAACAAGACGGGTTCCTTCGACGTTGACAGTCTCGAATTGCGGCCACGACCCGTCGATTCCCACCCGCGCCGCCAAATGAACGACAGCGTCCACGCCGTCGAGCGCACGTCGCACATGGGAGGCTTCGACGATGGATCCCAGAAAGTCCTCGACGCGTGCACCGCCCATCGATTGGTCATCGGCCATCCCCGAGGGGTGCCGCTGAAAGCACACGACATCCCAGCCGTCCGCGAGCGCCGCCCGAACAACAGAGTTTCCGAGCAATCCGCGCCCACCTGTGACCAGCAATCGACCTTTCGACCCAGGTGACGACAGACTCCCACTCATCCGTGCCCCGCAAGAAGCCGCTCCGCGTCTGCCGCAAGGCGCGTACGGTCGATTTTGGCGCCGTGTCGGATGTCCACCGGCATCCGATCGATCCACAGCACCGCCGCGACATCGGGCACATGCGCATCACGCGCGATAGCGCGCACACGCGTCGCCAAACTCATCTCCGCGAGATCGACGTGCCGCTGCCGCATTCGTGGCGCACCTGCGCCGACGACGGCGGGAGCGCAGACAACCACGAGCACTTGCGCACCGGCTGGCCCCACACCGACCGCTGCAGTCACGATCCGGTCGGCGCCGACTCCGCCCAGACCCTCCTCGATGCGCTGTTCGATCGAGACCGGGCCAACAGGCCCCTTCACCGTGGTGATCACGTGGCCCAGACGACCCTCAAGCCATAGCCGGCCCTGCTTATCGAGAACTCCGACATCCCCCGTCCGGTGCCATCCCCGATTGCGCGAGGTGCGTTGCTCCACGAACGCTTGTGCGTCGTAACGATCCTTCATATGAGGAGCTCGGAGGGCTACTTCCCCGAGGACTCCCGCCTCGGTGCTCAGTTCGCTCGACGGCGTGCCATCAGAATCCACCACCGCCACAGCGATCTCCACCGACGGCAGCGGCCGACCGACGAGCACCCCCGCCCCCGGCGGCTCCGCGAGCACCTCGCGAGCGGTCACGTCCGTTGCCGGAAGAACCTCGGTCATGCCGTACGGCGTGCGAACGTCACACTCCGGCCACAGGTCCATGACGTCGCGCAGCAACGAGCGAGCGATCGGTGCACCCGCGAGCAGCAGCAGCCGAAGAGACGATCCGGCGCGCGCGAGTCGGGTGCGGGCGTGCGAGCCCGGTCGAGCCCCAGAGAGCACCGAACTCAGCGCCGCCGGCGACATCCACATGACCGTTCCCCC
>CALKMY010000022.1 GCA_938091275.1 Candidatus Nanopelagicales bacterium
CCCGAACGCCCGCCACGCGTGGAAGTATCGCGTATATGCACAATCGAATTGCCGTGGTGGGCAGCCTCAACATCGATCTTGTCGTCGACCTCAACCGGATGCCCAGTGCCGGGGAAACCGTCTTCGGGACATCCCTGCAGCGCCATCCCGGTGGCAAAGGCTTGAACCAGGCCGTTGCCGCAGCTCGACTGGAGTCCGAGGTTCACATGATCGGGGCCGTCGGTGACGACGGATCGGGGGATTGGTTGCTCGACGTAGTTCGCCGCGAGGACATCGACGCGCGCGGCATCTCACAGGCGTCGGGGACCTCCGGAACCGCCTTAATCGAAGTCGACTCCACCGGAGAGAACCGAATCATCGTGATTCCTGGTGCGAACAACGCTGTGGATCCTGGAGCGGTCGCCTCCCACCTGAAGTCGCTCGGCGCCGTCGACGTGGTTTTAACCCAGGGGGAAGTGCCGATCGATGCGATGGTTGCCGCAGCCGAGACGGGGCGCTCCATCGGAGCCCGGATCGTGCTCAACCCCGCCCCGGTTCGCGACTATCCACCCGAACTCTTGCGCAACGTCGACGTGCTGGTCCCCAACGAGCACGAGGCACATGAGTTGACCGGAATGCCGGTCGGAAACATGGTCGATGCAGTCGAGGCTGCCCAGGCCCTTCAGGAGAAGGGGCCGTCGTGCGTCATCATCACTCGGGGAGACAAGGGCGCCGTCTGGACCTCACCGGAGGGCTCTGGACAGTCGGCGGCGTTCAAGGTGAGCCCGGTGGACACGGTGGCCGCGGGGGATGCCTTCTGCGGCGGATTGGCGTCGGGTCTGGCTCGAGGCGCCACCATGGCGGAAGCCATGCGTTGGGGAGCAGCCGCCGGAGCCCTCGCCGCAACCATCAAGGGGGCGGTCCCCTCGCTGCCCTCCCTCGACAAGGTCACCGAGCTTCTCGAGCGCTAAGCCTCAGGCCGGCTGGACTTCATCGAGTCGTTCGATGCGGTCCGCTGCATTACGCATCGACGGCGACGTCGGGCCCAGGACCATCGACATCCCACCAAGCAGGGCCGAGACAGCCGGCTTGACCGCGGTGATCGGCACCCGTGGCAACTTCAACAGCCGTCGATCCGACTCGGGGATAGTCGCGACCGCTCCTGCGAACAGACCGCTGTAGGGGCCTTTGGCGGGTAGCGGCACCGGCGCCGACCGTATGAAGTTGACCGTGTCCCACGCCGCTTGATCGCCTCGTAAATCGGGGCCGAAGGCGCGAATCTGCTCCTGGAGTTCGGCAACAGACCGCGGCGGATTGTCAACACCGACGAGGTCTCCGGCTTTCGCCCACTCCCGTACGTAGGCGTCTTCGCCCCCGGGTATCGGGCCGCCCCACACGCGATGAGTTGCCAAGAAGGAATCGGTGAACGCGACGTGCACCCAGCGCAAAAGATCAGGATCACCGGCCGAGTACTCGCGCAACTCTCCATCCACCGGGTACATGCCTCGAACTTTTCGATGCATCCCGCGCACCCGAGCACACTCACGGTCGGCCATCGCCGTATCGCCGAACGTCACTACCGTCAACCACTGGGCGGTTCCTGCCAGTCGACCCAGCGCGTCCTCTTCGTAGCGCGAGTGCTGCACCACTCCGGCGAGCGCTCCAGGGTGCAGGGCTTGCATCAACAGCGCCCTCACTCCCCCGACGAGCGTGGGCAAGGACCCGTGCACCGTCCAAGCCGCGGATCCAGGGCCGAAATAGCCGGAATCGACTCCGTCGGCCAACTGTCGCACCCACTCGGGGGTTCCTTCCGGATCACCGGAAATGATGCGACGGAACCCCTGGGCGACGCGCGTTCGCGCCATGTCGATGGCGCCGGTCATGGGAAGCATGTCGTAAGCGTGCCAAGCGACCGGGTGTCTCGCACCTTGACGTGGTCGCCGAACACCATCACGCCACGGCGCCGGGACTCGTGGAGGAGTCGAGCCCCGGCGCCGTTTCGCGTCAACAGACGCTGCGAGCTATTCGGCAGCGGTCAACGTCACCGTCACGTCCTGCGTTCGCCCATCGCGAAGAATCGTCAGTTCGACGGAGTCTCCAGGTGCGTTGGATCGAATGGACACGACGAGTTCCGTCGACTCGGCGATGACGTCGCCATCGATAGCGGTAATGACGTCACCGTCTAGCAGTCCTGCTTCGTCCGCTCCCGATCCCGGCGTGACCTCAGCGACACGGGCTCCCGGGCCAGGGAAGGACGTGTCCAGGGAAACGCCGATCACCGGTGTGCTCGACGAGCCGGTCGAGATGATCTCGTCGACGATGCGCTGCGCCGTGTCGATCGGGATCGAAAAGCCGAGTCCGATACTTCCGGCAGCTCCACCGACGGCACCCAACGTCGCGATCGCTGTGTTCACGCCGATCACCTCACCGGAGCCGTTCAGCAACGGTCCGCCAGAGTTCCCCGGGTTGATTGCAGCATCGGTTTGGATCGCGTTGATGAAGGACGTCGATCCTTGACCGCCGGCCGTTACCGGTCGCTCAAGAGCGCTGACGATTCCGGACGTCACGGTGCCCTGAAGCCCCAGCGGTGAGCCAAGAGCAACGGCCACGTCTCCGACACGGACATCGGATGATGTCCCCAGCGGTAACGACGGTAATCCGTCGCGATTGACCTTCACGACGGCAAGGTCGTAGCCGGCGTCGGATCCCACGAGGGTGCCGGTGGCGGTTGACTCATCGGAGAAGACGACCTCGACGGTCCCGTTTTCACCAACGCCGCCGGCCACGTGATGATTCGTGACAATGTAACCGTCTTCGCTGATCACGAATCCGGACCCGGTTCCTCCCTGGCTCCCCTCTCCTACGTTCAGTTGCACGACGGCAGGCTGCGCCTGGGCAGCCAAATCAGCGATGCCGGTCAGGACGGGTGTGCTTGACCCTGCAGCGGCCTCTGGTTCCGCGACCACGGGGATCGGCACCGCGGCGGCCTCCGGAGAGGCCGCGTTCGAGGCGGCCAGGTATCCGACGGCGCCACCGATGCCGCCTGCCACGAGACCGACGGCAGCGACACCGGCGATAGCACCGGTGATGACGCCGGCGTAACTCTTCTTTTTTGGCTCACTGCCCATGGGCACCGGTGTGCTGGGCGGGCCGTACGGGTAGCCGACGTAAGGGCCCTGGTTACCCGACTCGGTGGCAGGGCCCGGGGGCATAGTTGGTACTGACATAGCGATCTCCTCCTTAGTCCGGATTGAATCCGGATCGAGTCCTATCTGCGTCTTCCCCACTTTGATCCCCGAGACCTGGTTTGGGTTGCATTGATGACCACTCTTTACGGACCTCGTACAAATCCCCGAAAATCCCTAACAAAGCGAGCCATTTATACGATTTTTCAGACAGTTCCCCTTGCCGGCTGCCGGACTAGCGCACACACTCGAAGTGCACGGAACCCTGGCGGGACAGGAAGCGTCCACATAGGAGAGAGGAAAAACCATGGCTTCACGGCGCATGGGCGCAGTTGCGCTTGCTTCGGCATGCCTGGCTGGCTCCCTTGCCTTGAGCGATGTTCCCGCGATCGCGACCAGCTCCCAGGCGGCGCCTGCTACCAGCACTTCCGGCGACGAGAGCGCACAGTCTTCGACTCCCGCCCCGCAATCCAGCCCATCTCCTAGCCCGTCACCAAGTCTTTCTCCGAGCCCATCGCCGGGCTCGTCTCCCGGGTCGTCGCCTGAATCACCGGATGCAACGGAGGATGCAGAAACATCAGAGACATCCGACGACTCACCGTCCGAAAGCCCCAGCCCTACCGACAGCCCACCGACCTCGGACGACGTCGACGACTACATCGTTGTTGTGCGCAATGAGGCGTATATCGACTCCATCAAATCAAAAGCTGAAGATCTGGGTGGGGAGTCTGACAAGGAGTTGCGCGGAGCCGTCGACGGATTTACCGCTGCTCTCACTCCCCTAGACGTCAACGAACTTCGCTCTGATCCGAACGTTCGGTACATCGAACCCGACGCACTCATCGAGCTCCATTCGGCGACGTTTCGGACGGTCACAAAAACAACCACCAGCAACCTCAGCAGTTGTGATGACTGCAGTTCACCCTCGTTGTCTTTGGGATTCACCCTGGACTGGTTCGGCACGCAATACACCAACATTTTCGTCAACACCAACGGCGGCGCGGTCCTCGATGACGGTCTCGGA
>CALKMY010000023.1 GCA_938091275.1 Candidatus Nanopelagicales bacterium
CGTCGATGATCTCGACATCATTCGACGCAACACGCTCGCGATTCTCCGGAGCGCAGAACAATGAACGACACCCAAGAGCGACCCCAACGCGCACACTCGACCCTTTCCAGCGTCGCGAACGCTGCACGTCTTCTCAAAGAATTCAGTAAGGGAAATCGAGAACTCGGAGTCACAGAATTGTCGCGGCGACTCGGAGTGGGAAAGAGCACGGCACATCGACTCGTCAACACACTCACCGAGGAGCGACTGCTCGAACAAGATCCCGACACCGGTGCTTACCGTCTCGGATTGGCCATGTACGAACTCGGAACATCGGTCTACTGGCACACCGACCTTCACGAGGCATCCACACCCGTCCTTGAGCAGTTGCGAAACGCGTCGAAGGAGACGGTCCAAGTTGCGGTACTCGACGGCCGCGAGGTTGTCTACGTCGAACGTCGAGAGAGTCCGCAGACACTTCGGCTCTTCGGTCGCGTTGGCCACCGAAACGACGCCCACTGCACCAGCACCGGCAAGCTGCTCCTGGCATGCCTATCTGCCGAAGAACTCGATACAACGCTTAAGGGTTGGCGACTTCCATCGAAAACCCCGAACACCATCACCACTATCGAAGGCTTGCGCCGCGAGCTGCACGTCATCCAAGGCCAGGGCTGGGCCCAGAACATCAACGAAGCCGAGATGGGCGTCGGGTCCGTGGCAGCACCCGTGCGCAATGGTTTCGGCGACGTGGTCGCGGCCGTCTCTATCGCAGGACCGGTGCAGCGTCTCGGTGGCGAATCCCTCAAACGCTTCGCACGCCCCTGCATCGATGCCGGATTGGCAATAAGTCGACGTCTCGGGTACCGAGACAGCAAAGGAGGAAGTCCGTGACTTCACTTGACCGGCAGCAAGCGAAGGATTTTGCCGACGCCCTATATGAGGCTCGTCGCACTCGAACACCCATCGCCCCACTCACCGAGCACATGCCGGATCTGGGCATGGAGGACGGCTACGCCGTTCAACAGTTGCTCGTGGAACGACTCGTCGCCGATGGGGAGGTGATCTCCGGCTACAAGCTCGGCCTCACGTCTGCTCCGATGCAGCGCCTCCTCGGTGTCAACCAGCCGGACTTCAGCCCAGTGTTCGCCAGCACCGTGCACGAAGACGGAGCTGACATTCGCGTCAATGCCTTTATCGCACCTCGAGTGGAGGCGGAGATCGCCGTGACACTGGACGCCGACCTATCCGGTCCGCACTGCACCGCCGCTGACGTCTATCAGGCCACCCGCGGCCTCACCGCTGCCATCGAGATCGTGGACTCACGTATCCGCGATTGGAAGATCACGATCGCCGACACCGTTGCTGATTTGGCGAGCAACGGGGCCATCGCTCTCAGCAGCCGGGTCATCCCTCTCGATTCTGTGGACCCGCGACTGATCGGAATGGTGTTCACCAAGAACGGAGACGTGGTCGCAACAGGAGCTGGCGCCGCGGCACTCGGAGATCCACTCGCCGCCGTCGCCTGGTTGGCGAACACGCTTGCGCCCCTCGGAGCACACCTACCGGCCGGCAGCGTCATCATGACCGGAGCGCTGCATGCCATGGTTCCCATCCAGGCGGGCGATACGTTCCGAGCCGAGTTCGATCACTTGGGACCCATCGCGTTGAAAGTCGTCGGAGAGGAGGAGTAGATGACACTGCGATGCGCGATCGTCGGCTCCGGGAACATCGGCACCGACCTGATGTACAAGATGTTGCGCAGCGACATGTTGGAGCTCGTCGCTCTCGTTGGCATCGACCCCGAAAGCGACGGCTTGGCTCGGGCGAAAGACAACGGGATCGAGGCCCCGCACTCGGGACCTCAGTGGGTTCTCGACAACGCCGAAGACATCGACATGGTGTTCGACGCAACCAGCGCCTACGTCCATATGCGTCATCACGCGGACTACGCCTCCGCCGGCATCACCGCTATCGACCTGACACCAGCAGCTCGCGGTCCCAAGGTCATCCCGCCCGTCAACTTGTACGAGCATCTCGATGCACCGAACATCAATATGGTGACGTGCGGAGGCCAAGCCACCACACCCATGGTGTACGCCATTCGTCGCGTCATCGAGTCACTTCCCTATGCCGAGATGGTCTCAACCGTGGCAAGCCGATCAGCCGGACCAGGAACCCGCCAAAACATCGATGAGTTCACCAAGACAACATCGACTGCCCTTCGGGAAATCGGTGGCGCCACGAAAAGCAAAGCCATCATCATCCTCAACCCGGCAGAGCCACCCATCTTGATGCGCAACACCGTCTTTGCCGGTCTGCCCGAGGGATCAGACCATCAAGCCGTGCTCGATTCTGTTCACGAAATGGTCGATGAAGTCGCGCGCTACGTTCCCGGCTACCGGTTGAAGAATCCACCGGTGGTCGAAAACGGTCCCTTCTTCACACCGGGTGGGGAGGTTCCTCATCGGGCCGTCGTACTCCTGGAGGTGGAGGGTGCCGGTGACTACTTGCCGACCTACGCGGGCAACCTCGACATCATGACCGCCGCCGCGATGCGCGTTGGTGAAGCCATTGCGACCGCGAAGTCGAAGGTGCCAGCATGACGGATTCATCGGTTGACTACCGCCTTATCGACTCCACATTGCGCGACGGCTCGCACGCCATCAGCCATCAATACGACGAAGACGACGTCATCGCCATCGTCAGAGGTCTCAGCGCCGCGGGTGTGCAGGTCATCGAAATCGCCCACGGTGACGGCTTAGGCGGCTCAAGCTTCAACTACGGGTTCTCGAAAGTCGACGAGAAAGAATTGATCGCACGGGCCTGCCAGGAAGCCGGCGACTCGACCATCGCATGCCTTCTCTTACCGGGAGTTGGCCTCGCCGACGATCTCAAAGACGTCAAGGAGCTCGGTGTTGGGATGGCACGAATCGCAACCCACTGCACCGAAGCCGACATCAGTGAGCAGCACATTCAGATGGCCAAGAAGCTCGACATGGAAGCCATTGGGTTCTTGATGATGGCGCACATGAACTCGCCCGAGGGTCTCGTTGAGCAGGCGTTGTTAATGCAGTCATACGGGGCCGACGCCATCTACATCGCAGACTCCGCCGGAGCGATGACCACAGAGGACGTGCAACGACGGGTGAGCGCCTTGGTGAAGGCCCTCGACATCCCGCTCGGGGTCCACGCGCACAACAATCTCGCGATGGCAGTGTCGAACTCAATCGCGGCCTACGAGGAAGGGGCCGCGAACCTCGACGGAACGAGTGCGGGACTCGGCGCGGGCGCAGGCAACTGCCCGACGGAGATTCTCGCCGCGGTCTCGAACAAGTACGGAATCGAGACCGGTGTCGATGCGCTGAAGCTGATGGACGTGGCCGAGGAAGTCGTGCGACCGATCATGCCTCGGCAACAAGTGATCGACCGGGCTGGACTGATTCTGGGTTACGCAGGCGTCTACGGCTCGTTCCTGCTGCATGCCCAGAAAGCAGCCGAGCGTTATGACGTCCCGCAGGCGGAAATCCTGATGGAACTGGGGCGTCGCCAAGTGGTGGGGGGGCAAGAAGACATGATCATCGACGTTGCGTTGGAACTAGCCCGAAAGCATGCGGAGGCGAACGAATGAACAAGACAGAGCTGGCCGAGCGGCTGATCCGAGCCGCGTCCGACCGGGTCGCCACCACTCCCCTGACCGACGACTTCCCCGACCTGGACGTCGATACGGCATACACGATTCAGGACTCGGTCGTCGAGGCTCGACGGGCGTCGGGCGCAGTGATCGTGGGGGCGAAGCTGGGCTTGACCAGCAAGGCGAAGCAAGAGCAGATGAACGTGGACGAGCCGCTCTACGGCTGGCTCAGTCACGACATGCATATCGACACGGGCGAACCTTTGGTCTGTGATCGATTTATCCAGCCGCGTTGCGAGCCCGAGATCGCCTTTCTTCTCGGGGAGGATCTATCCGGTCCGGATGTCTCGGCTGCGCGGGTGATCGCGGCGACCCAGTTGGTGTTTCCGGCAATCGACGTTCTGGATTCTCGCTTCGCGGGGTATTCCTTCACTCTGCCCGACGTGGTCGCTGACAACTCCTCGTGCGCCGGTTTCGTTCTCGGTGGGCAGGGATCGAGCCCAAGCAACTTCGACATGCGCCTGACCGGCTGCGTCTTCGAGAAGAACGGGTCACTGATCGCGACCGCATCGGGAGCTGCGGTTCTTGGTCATCCGGCCGCGAGCGTTGCGTGGCTCGTGCGCAAGTTGGCCGAACGTGGTCAAGGGCTGACCGCAGGTCATATCGTCCTGGCCGGCTCCATGACCGAAGCCGTGGCGGTGGAACCCGGCGACGTCGTCACAGCGCGCTTCGATCGGCTCGGCACCGTAGAAATTTCGTGCATTTAGGAGGACACATGCCGTTTGTGCAGGTAACCATGATTGAGGGACGAAGCGACGAACAAAAGCACGCCCTCATGGCGAAGATCACCAGTGCCGTCGAGGAGGCCGTGGGCGCGAAGCGCGAAAGTATCCGCGTCGCAATTTACGAAGTCTCACCCGATGACTGGTCCATTGGCGGGGAGCCCATCTCCAAGCTTCGGCCGTGATGCCACCGTGTGGATGACCATCGGCCCCGCTTCAGAACTCTCCACAGACGAGCCCAACGCGCGGCTGATCGGCGGTCACTCTGTGCTGCTGTCCTATCAGAACTCGTCCTGGTGGGCCATCGCCAACATCTGCCCACATCGAGGTGAGGTACTCAGTGACGGCCTGGTGCAAGGTGACTGCGTCACATGTCCCGGGCACTTTTGGCGCTTCTCCCTCACCGATGGCGTGAAACAGGGAGATGAGCGCGTGCGGGTGGCGACCTACCCGGTCCGGGTGGTCGACGACGTCCTCGAGATCGAGGTGCCTGATCCCGAGCCGGTACAGAGTTTGCGCGAGATCCTGCTCGCCCACGCACGGGCCGAGGACACGAACGACTGAACCGCCCGGAGGTCTACGCCCCGTCGTCTCCGTCGATCTGCATGACGACCGCCTTCGGCTCGGTGAAGAACTCTCGACTGAAGTCTCCCCCTTCACGCCCCACTCCGGAGTCCTTTACACCCCCAAAGGGTGCCCGTAGATCACGGATGAAGAAGCAGTTCACCCATACTGTCCCGGCGTTCAGCTTCCGTGCGACCCGATGCGCGCGATGCACGTTCTCGGTGAAGATCATCGCGTTGAGTCCGTACCGGGAGTCGTTAGCCATCGCGACGACGTCCTGCTCGCTGGAAAACGGATTCACAACCACAACGGGACCGAAGATTTCTTCACGACATACCCGAGCGTCGACGGGTGCGTCAACGATGACGGTGGGTTTGACGACCCAACCGTCACCCACTCCACCGGTCACCACTCGACCGCCATCTTCATCGAGTGTCTGAAAGTAACCGCTCACCTTGGTGAAGTGTTCCTCGCTGGCGAGAGGCCCGAAGTCGGTGTCCGCATCTTGCGGATCACCGATCTTCATCTGCTCGGCCTTTTCGGTCAGCAAGCGCACGAACTCGTCGTAAATCGATTCTTGAACGTATAGACGACTTCCCGCAAGACAGATTTGACCCGCATTGCGGAAGATGGCCTGGGCCGCCCAGTCGACAGCATTGGCCATGTTGGCATCATCGAACACGATGTTGGCACCCTTGCCTCCCAACTCCAAGCTGACCGGAGTCAAGTTCGCCGCTGCAGCACCGGCAATAACTTTCCCCGTCGAACTATCTCCGGTGAAGGTGATCCGATCGACGCGTTGGTCATGCGTTAGTGCTTCTCCGACGGAGTCGGGGCCGTAGCCGTGAACAACGTTGAACACGCCCGCAGGGATCCCCGCCTCTGCAGCCAACCGAGCCCAGATGGTCGCGGAAACTGGGGTGTCTTCTGCAGGCTTCAGAACAACGGTGTTTCCCCAGGCCAGCGCAGGTGCGACCTTCCAGGAACTCAACATCAGGGGGAAGTTCCAGGGAGAGATCGCCACCACCACGCCGGCGGGGCCGAACTCCGAATACGCGTGGTGCCCGGAATCCATCGGATAGGTGTCCGCTGCGGACATCCGTGCGTGATCGGCGAAGAAGCGCACATTCCATGCACTCCGCTCGACATCGTGCCGAGCCTGGCCGATGGGCTTGCCCATATCGCGGGTGTCCGCGCGGGCGAGCTCATCGATGTTCTCGATCAGCAGATCCGCCATTCGATGCAGAATCGCTTGCCGTTTTGCGAAGCCCAAGCCCGACCACACGCCGGAGTCGAAGGCCTCGCGAGCAGCAGCCACAG
>CALKMY010000024.1 GCA_938091275.1 Candidatus Nanopelagicales bacterium
ACAGCCGCCGCTTCGCCAAGGGCATCTGCCCGGTGTGCGGCACCAAGGTCACCCGCATCCTGGGCAAGGCCTAGTTCGCCGAAGGCGACCTCCGCTCAGAAAGTTCGGTCGCCACGAGTTTTTCTGTAAGGCCCGGACCCCTGGCGACATGCCAGCGGTGTCCGGGCCTTACGCGTGCGGTTACCGTGGGGCTATGAGTACGCCCTTTGGCTTCGGAGCACCCGGTTCTGGTGACAACCCCTTCGACATGAATGCGTTCGGTCAAGCCCTGCAGCAACTCGGCCAGATGATGCAGTCGGCCGGTGCCCCGGGAGCGGACGGCCCGGTGAACTGGACGGTCGTCGAGGACGTGGCCCGCAAAGCCGTCTCGTCAGCCGGTGATCCGTCTATTTCCGACGGGCAACGAGAGGCGATCTCCTCTGCGGTGGCTTTGGCGGAGTTGTGGCTGGACGAGGTGACGACTTTCCCCGCCGCGGGAAGCCCGACGCAGGCGTGGTCTCGCTCCGATTGGCTGGTCACTACCGGCCCGGCATGGAAGCGGATCGTGACGCCCATCGCCGAACACGTCACCGGAGCCGTCGCCGGCCTCACACCGGAAGGCACCGACCTGTCACAGATGTCGAGCGACGAGCTCAACGCGGCACTGCCGGCGCAGCTGAGAGACATGATGCCCGACGGCATTCCCCCTGATTTCATGCAAATGCTGCAACCGATGATGGGCATGGTGCAGCAACTCGGGGCTGCGGCCTTCGCCATGCAGGTGGGCCAGGCGTTGGCTGCCCTCTCGGACCAGGTTCTGTCTGCCTCCGATATCGGGATCCCTCTGACGGAGACTCCCCAGACCGCCGTTCTAGCCAACAACGTCGCGTCCTTCTCCGAAGGGCTGGAGGTCTCGGCATCCGATGCCCTGATGTACATCGCACTACGCGAGGCCGCCCATCAACGCCTCTTCGTGCACGTGCCGTGGCTGGCAGCCCGTGTGCTTGGAGCGGTCGAGCAGTACGCGCAGTACATGCGCGTCGACTCCGAGCGCTTGTCCGAAGCTATGGGTGGCGTCGACATCTCCAACCCCGAGGCGCTGCAAGAGGTGCTGGCCGGGGGCTTGCTCGCGCCTGAGGACACACCCGAACAAAAGGCTGCCGTCGCCCGACTCGAAACCCTGCTGGCGTGCATCGAAGGATGGGTGGACGAAGTGGTGTCGCAAGCCAGCGGCGAGAGGCTCCCCGCCAGTGCAGCGCTCACCGAAGCCATGCGTCGCCGCCGCGCCGCCGGGGGACCGGCAGAGCGAACGTTCGCCGCCCTCGTGGGAATGGAACTTCGGCCACGGGCCCTGCGCGAAGCGCACACCGTTTTCGCCGCCATCCGTAGCCAGCGAGGAGCCCAGGCGCGCGACGCCCTGTGGGCGCACCCGGACTTGTTGCCCACCCCCGATGATCTCGAGGATCCGCTCGGTTTTGCCCAAGGTTCCGGCGCGGTCCCCGACACGATCGAGGGGCTCGAGGCTCCCGGCGGCGAATCCGGAAACGAATCCGGCGACGGCTCCACTCAGTGACACTTGAGGCTGACGCACGATCGGCTCTGACGGCTTTTTCGCACCAGGATCAGGATCAACGAGCACTCGCTGGGGAGTACCAGGAATTTCTCGACGCCCACGAGGACGGCGTGTGGCGTTCCTGCCGGGTGGGGCACATCACCGCGAGCGCGTTGGTCATCGAAGAACAAGGCCGCGGTGTCCTGCTCACGCTGCACCCCAAGGTCGGTCGCTGGTTGCAGCTCGGAGGCCATCTCGAACCTGCGGATGCATCGGTGCTCCACGGCGCGGTGCGTGAGGTGCGCGAGGAAAGCGGGATCGCCCGGGGTCGCATCAGCAGCGTGCCGGTTCGACTCGATCGGCACGATGTTCCGTGCGGTCGTGACGATGATGGGCGAGTGCTGGCCAGCGTGCATTGGGATATGCAGTTTGTTGTTGTCGTGCCGAACGCGATTCCCCCGGTGATCAGCGACGAGAGCGACGACCTGGCATGGTTCCCGAGCCTCTCGCTGCCGGATGTCGATGCCTCCGTTCAGGCCCTTTGCGACGACGCCGAGCGCGCCCTGTCTTCGCCCCAGGATCGTGGTTCAGAACCGATGTGGGTGTCCTTCGGGTGAACGATCACGTCACCATCTGTTAACGAATTTTTGTCCACACCCTGGGGGTAGTCGTTGCCTCCTGGATTGCAGCCCCAGCGAGTGTCTTCCTCACGTTTTCCACATCCGTATGCACGAATAGTCCACACGTCGTCCCCGCCTTTCCCCCAGTCTTTCCCCAGATGCGTCCACAGGTCCGGTGAACAATTTCGCGTCATGGTTTGACGAGGCCCCTCGACCGTCCCTAACGTCTCCGTGTCGAAGCCCCCGGGATAACGGGTGGACGCACGCAAGGGGAAGGCGCGTGTCCGCTACGCGACCCGGGGGCTTCACATTTTCGTGGCCCGCGCCTGGCGCGAGGAGTACGTTCATGTGCACAGAGATTCGATCGTCGGTCTCCGACAGACGGTCTCCGGCAAAAGAGCAGCGCAACACCGAGGTGGATGGAGCAGGAGTGGGCATGATCGATGCGTCTGCCGAGGAATTCAGCACACTCGAGTCCATTCAACGCCGCGTGCTCTGGCTCGCGGTGCGCATGATCGATCACGCCAACAACGAACGTCCCAACGTCGACGGTGTGAAAGTAGGGGGACACCAAGCCTCGAGGGCCTCGGTCGTCAGCATGATGACCGCACTTTTCCTTCATCACCTCAATGGCCACGACCGGGTCGCGGTCAAGCCGCATGCTGCCCCGGTTTTCCATGCCATCCAATACTTGATGGGAAATCTGGACCGTTCCTACCTGACG
>CALKMY010000025.1 GCA_938091275.1 Candidatus Nanopelagicales bacterium
TGACCCTTGGTCAGCACCAGGCCGGCGGCCAATTGCTCGCGAAATTTCGCCGGGAGAACGAGGCGGCCCTTGTCGTCCAATCGAGGAGCGTGGGTGCCCAGAAACATTGGCTGCCCTTCCCCTCTCACACCACTCTGGCCCTATTAGCCACTGTGGTAACCCCAAGTACCCCCAATGTACTCCATTTTCCTCCACGGTCAACCCCCTTTCACCAAGAATTTCCCCATGGCTCCCCGTCGGTTTCCCGGCGGCTCCCCGGGTGATCCCCCGCGAGCCGAACCCCCGGGGCCTCCACCGCTTGCCTACAGTTCCCTCGTGACCACCCCTCGGGTCCTCGCGGCCCTGACGATTGCCGCCGCCTGCGCTGTGGCCGGCTGCTCCACCCCATCCCCCAACGCCACAGGCACCCCATCGACTGAGGCCAGCGCACGCCCGTCTCCCCAGGCCACGCCCACGCCGACACCCACCCCGACACCGACGCCCACGCCGACACCGACACCGACGCCCACCCCGACATTTCCACTGAACGGCCTGCCCCAGCCCGATCAGGACGAACCGTCACCCGTTCTCGTCGTAAAACTCGACAACACCCGGTTCGCTCAACCGCACGCGGGGCTGGACCGGGCCGACATCGTCTACATCGAGGAAGTCGAGTACGGCATCACCCGCCTCGCCGCCGTTTTCTCCTCCGAAATTCCTCAGCGGATAGGGCCCGTCCGTTCGGCCCGGATCACCGACATTGATCTTCTGGCTCAGTACGGATCTCCCGCCTTCAGCTTCTCCGGCGCCCAGCGCAAGATGTGGCCGGTGATCGCCAACTCATCGTTGATCGACATCTCGCCCAACAAGGCTGCATTCGCCTACCAACGAGACTTCAGTCGTCGAGCCCCGTACAACTATTTCGTCAATGGTCCCGAAGGCCTCACGGCTGCGACGGACGCATCGCAAGCCCGCGACATCGGACTGAGCTTCAGCTCCACGCCTCCGCCGAACGGATCGGTCGGCTTGTCAGCACGTTACGAATGGTCTGCCTCGTCGGCTGAATTCACCTACGACCAGGCCAGCCGTCTCTACCGCGTGTCACTCAATGGCCAAACCGCCGAAGCGGAGGAAACCCCCGACGGTCAACGTGCGGCGACGGTCGTGATCCAGTACGTGAAACAGGAACCCTCACGCTTCTTCGACAAGGGCGGCGGCAACACCCCCCACGCGATCACCATCGGCAAGGGCGATGCCGTTGTGCTGCGCGACGGGCTCATGTATCAGGCGAAGTGGTCGCGCCCGGACGCCGAATCCGGTACGACCTTTACCGACGGTCAAGGGCAGGCCTTGGCGTTCAAGCCCGGACAGCAGTGGATCGTTCTCGCCAATCGCAACGCCGCCGCCACGCTCTTCCCCACCCCGCCGTCACCGAAAGACATCGACACGTCCAAAGAATCAGCATCAGACCCAGCGGAATCGGAGTAAGCAAGCTCGGACTAAGCCGACGAGCCATCACCCGGTGAGCAGGCAACAACGGACCGAACACCGTGGGTGTCGTAGTGGTAGACGGCGATCTGGCGAAAGTCGGCAGCAATCGCAACAGCGACGTCCACGGGCATCCCCCACACCAACCACCCCGGCTCTCGCCAGGTGCCATCCGGCGAGAAGCCATCGGCGCGCCACACGTCGGTGTAGGCGGCCTGCAATACATCGCGCAGTTGGGCATTCGCTGCCTCGTTCTGCGCCCAACTCCGTCGTTCCGATCCCGGGTTGTAGGCCGTAAGAACTGCAGCGACGTCTGTCCGTGCGAGACACTCGAAAGACGGGTCCACCCACTCCCCGTTCGATGGGTCTTGCGCCGTCACAAGCGCCTCCTCGTACACGGCGAATAGTGCGTCGGTGTCGCTCACCGTTTCATGATGCCAGCGTCGCTATCCATCGACACGTAGGGACGCCGGTCGCCGTGGACAACTTTCCCGGAGCGTCAGTCGTCGGGATAACTCGCAACCCCGGTCACGTATCCAGAATGCTCGTAGATTTGGACATCAATGACCCGGGCTGTGTCGCTGGCGACGCCGACGCGAGGCGCGATTCCGGACAGTTCAACATCAACCACTGGCCAGCGCGCCAAAGAGCCCCCGAGCCCCTGCCCTGTCGCCTTGGCAGCCGCCTCTTTCGCGACCATGATGGAGATCGCGCTCAACGAGACAGTGAGTTCGCGCTCCACAGGCAAGAGTGCGCGCACGAGTCGAGTGACGTCACGATCGACTCTCTCGACATCCACACCGATACGGCCCGGCCCCACCGCGCCGAGGACCAACCCCGAGGTGTGCGCGATAGACACGCCCCATGCCGAGTCCACGATAAACGGAGCGCCCTCGGGTGATCGCTCCACTCGAACGTCTGTGAGCCCTACAGCCGTCGCCGCCTGACGCACGGCACCTCTCCCCAAAGCCCACTCGGCCCACCGCGGGCTGCCCGATGGCGGCACATCGCCACCCTCGGACAACTGCTCCCAGTCTGCGGTGACTCCGTCCGCAAGGCCTCCGTCCGTCAAGGCCTCGTGGGCGCCCTCGACGACGTCATCGCCATCGTCAAAGGCAAATGACCAGATCACGATGTCGTCGATCGGGCACGGCCATCGCGACGGCACCACCATCGTTGCAGTATGGCGCGTTCCGGTAGTGCGCGACGGACAGTTGCATGAAAGAATTCTCAATTGCCCAATCTGGGAAAAAGGCAGGAGGAGCCTGTGCCCAGCAGCATCGAGGACGAGCAAACATTCATCGACCATGCGCACTCGCTCCTCGACCAGCACATCGACCACCTCCGGTCACGCATCAGCAACACCACGAATGCTCCGAGTACTGGTACCGGCCAAGATGAACTCGAACGCGAAGCGCTCCTGGACAATCTGCGCCTTCAACTACACGCCGCCGAGGCGGCACGCCCTCGAATGTGCTTCGGGCGACTGCGATTCGACGGAGGGGACGATCACCACATCGGGCGAATCGGCATGCGCGATGAGGCCGGCGACATTCTCCTGATCGACTGGCGAGCCCCCCAGGCCGCGCCGTTCTATCAGGCAACAAACAAGAATCCGATGGATGTCGTGCTGCGGCGGCGCATCGCCACACGTCCCTCACCGCAGGGGCCGCACGTTACTCACGTGGATGACGAAACCTTCGATGGAATCCACGAAGCCGTTGACCCGAGTCTGTCGGCAATGGAAGCGCCGCGCTCGGGACGGATGGCAGACATTCTTGCCACCATTGCATCCGATCAAGACGCAATTATTCGCAGCGATCTTGACCAGGTCACCATCGTGCAAGGAGGCCCCGGCACTGGCAAGACCGTTGTCGCGCTTCACCGCGCCGCATGGTTGCTCTACACGCATCGCGAACGACTCGCACGTGACGGGGTGCTGATAGTCGGACCCAGCAACGTCTTTCTTCACTACATCGATCAAGTTCTTCCTAGTTTGGGTGAAACAGATGTCGTTCTTCTGACACCTCAACAGTTGTATCCGGACGTGCGACCGACCGCAGACGATTCTCATGACGTGGCACGCATCAAAGGTTCGGACCGCATGGCACGGGTGATAGCGCGGGCCATCGCCGCTCGCGTACGTATTCCTCGCACAGGTGTGACGCTGACAACACATACGGGCATGCGGATACGACTGTCCTCCGAGGAAATCGAGCAGGCGAGCAAAGGTATCTCTCGCAGTCGACGCTTCCACGACGGTCGCGATCCATTTCTGCGGCGGGTGCTCCAGCAAGCAGCCCGCAATGTCGCGCGAGACACCGGTCACGATCCCGAAGATCAGGAGTACTGCGACGATCTGATTGCGTCGATTGTCGAGGACTCGACAGTTCGCCGGGAATTCAACTTGATGTGGCTTCCGACAACCGCCGAGCGCATCATTGGCGATCTGCTCACCGATGCATCGATTCTTGGTGAAGCCGCGACAGGCATCCTCACGGCCGACGAACAAGCGGCACTGGTGCGCTCACCAGACGCTCCCTGGACAACCGATGATCTGCCGCTACTGGACGAAGCAGCAGACGCATTGGGGCCATGGGAACCGCCCTCGGCTGCACCGCCCGATGTTCCGGACTACCGAGAGTTGCAGGCCTCCGATGCCTACCGCATTCGACCGTCACACTCCGGCGGCAATGCGGGGTCTTTGGCCGAGCGAGCCATTGATGACCGGGAATGGATCTACGGGCACGTGATCGTTGATGAAGCTCAAGAGTTGAGCGCGATGGCCTGGCGCGCTATCCGCCGGCGTGCGTCTCGCCGATCGATGACCGTGGTGGGCGATCTCCAACAGTCGTCTCACCCTGCCGGTCCTCGCACCTGGGAGGAGGCGCTTCCCTGGGTTCGCAGCAAGACGGCGCTGCACACGCTGACGGTGACCTACCGAATCACCCGTCAGATTGCGGATGTGGCCACGCGTCTGCTGCTGGAAGCGGGGGGCGATCCACCCGTATTGACCCCTATCCGCGACGGATCGGACGTGGTCGAGGCATCTCTGCCA
>CALKMY010000026.1 GCA_938091275.1 Candidatus Nanopelagicales bacterium
GCCCTGGCCCGCCGAGCCCCCGATGGCACGCACCCGCATGTGTTGGTGATGACGGCGACGCCGATCCCACGCACCGTTGCGATGACCGTGTTCGGGGACCTCGACGTGTCGACCTTGGACGAAGTTCCGGCGGGCCGGGCAGAAGTGACCACCCACGTCATCAACCCGCGGACGCAGCCGCGCCACGTGGACCGGTTGTGGGAGCGGGCCGCGGAAGAGGCCGCGGCGGGACACCGAGTGTTCATCGTCTGCCCTCGGATCGATGCTGTGAATGTCGAAGAGGGCTCCACGGCGGCCATGGCCGGGGAGGCCGACGTCAGCATCGCGACCGTCGAAGAAACACTCCAGGAGGCGGTGGCTCGACTCCCGAATGCCCGGGTAGCTGCCCTGCACGGGCGCATGTCCGCAGAGGACAAGGAGTCCGTGATGGCAGGTGTGGCCTCCGGCGGAGTCGATGTCGTGGTGTCCACCACCGTCATCGAGGTCGGCGTCGATGTTCCCGACGCCACCATGATGATCGTGTTTGATGCCGACCGATTCGGTATCTCGCAGTTGCACCAACTTCGCGGGCGCATCGGTCGAGGAAGTCTGCCGGGCGTCTGTCTACTCGTGAGCGCCGCCGAGGACGGCACCCCCACGCGCGAACGGCTCGACGCGGTGGCCTCGACACGCAACGGGTTCGATCTGGCCCAACGCGATCTGGAGATTCGTCGAGAAGGAGATGTTTTGGGCGGTTCCCAGTCGGGTGTTCGATCGTCGCTGCGTCTGTTGCGGGTGGTTGAGGACGCCGACGTCATTGCCCGGGCGCGCGCAGCCGCCGAGGAATTGCTCGAGACGGACCCCGATCTGGAGTCCTATCCGGCGCTGCGCGAAGCGATGACTCGATGGGACGCCGAGCAGGCCGAATTTCTGGAGAAGTCGTGACCCGGATCATCGCCGGGCGTGCCCGCGGTCATCGCGTGAAGATCCCCTCGGCCGGAACTCGACCGACCTCGGACCGACTGCGCGAAGCGCTGTTCGCCAGCGTGGAATCTCGACTGAGCGCCGTCGGACGCGGGTGGCACGACGTCGCCGTTGCCGACCTGTGGGCGGGATCGGGAGCGGTGGGCCTGGAGGCGTGGAGTCGAGGTGCCCCGCGCGTGCTGCTGGTGGAAAAGAACGCGGCGGCCGTCTCGGTCATGATGGGCAACGTCTCCAGCCTGGACGCCGACGGCGACGTCGAGTGTCGCCGTGGCGATGTCGGCCTTGTGGTGATGTCCGAACCGCCCGGGGGGCCGTTCGACGTGATCTTCGCCGACCCTCCCTACGCCTACGACGACGCCTCGCTGTCGGACGACCTCGCCAGCGCAGTGCGATCGGGATGGTGCGCCCCGGATGCACTCGTCATTGTCGAGCGAGCGAAGGCTCGGGGGAGATCACCTGGGAGACGTTCTGGCCGGGACGGCGCAGCGCCGGAGGACCACGAGGCGCCCGTGCTTCCGCCCGAGATTGAGATCATTGATCATCGGGTCTACGGAGACAGCGCGCTTTGGTACGGTCACGTGAGCGGTGCGTGAGGGCGGTGCCTGGAGGCAACGCTCGCAGCCAAGGCACATGGTGGAGGTGTGATGAAGGCGATCTGCCCCGGGTCCTTCGATCCGGTCACCAACGGTCATCTTGACGTCTTCACGCGTGCAGCCAAGATTGCTGACGAAGTCGTCGTCGCGGTTCTCGTCAACGGATCCAAGGCCGGCATGTTCAGTGTTGAGGAGCGCATTGAGATCCTCACCGACGTCACCGCGGATCTGCCCAACGTTCGGATCGACTCTTTTCACGGCCTCCTGGTGGACTATTGCCGCGACAATGGCATCGAGGCCATCGTGAAAGGGCTCCGGGCGATCAGCGATTTCGATTACGAGCTGCAGATGGCCCAGATGAACCACCGGCTGGGGGAGGTCGAAACCCTGTTTGTTTCGACCAATCCGCAGTACAGCTACCTGTCCTCCAGCCTGATCAAGGAGGTGGCCCGGCACGGCGGCGATGTGTCCGGTTTGGTGCCACAGGCCGTGTTGGACCGCTTCCCGGAGAAGTTCTGAGCCACAATGTGCCTAGCCCGGCGGCCGATGGCCAGCCGGAGCCAGCAGCGCCTGAAGAAGCCGCGCTACGACCGAAGGAGCAGCGAGTGGACGTCCAGGAACGACTCGATGAGTTGAACGTTCTCGTTGAGGATGCCAAGTCCATGCCCCTGTCGGCATCGTGTGTGGTGAATCGATCTCAGGTGCTGGACCTGATCGAGGAGATTCGGCAGATGCTCCCGGAGTCGGTGCATCGGGCGGACGAGCTGCTTGCCGACCGCGAGGCCGTGGTGCAGGACGGGCGTCGCGAGGCCGACCGCATTTTGGAAAGAGCGCGAACGGAAGCGGACAAGATGGTGTCCGAGCACGAGGTGTACCTCGCTGCCGTCGCAGAAGCCGAAGCGCTACGCAAGGAGACGCTGTCGGACACCTCCCGTATGCGGCAGGAGACAGACGACTTCATCGATGCCAAATTGGCGAGTTTCGAAATCACTTTGCAGAAGACGTTGCAGACGGTCGACCGAGGTCGCGAGCGCATTCGCAGCCAGATGTACGAAGACCTCGCTCCGGTCAACGGCGATGAATTCTTCGATGGGGCAGCGGAACCGGAACGCGAGGATTACTAGCGGTGAGTGGTTCCCGGTCGCCCGTCCAGGAATCACCCGGTGACAGCCCCACAACAATCGACGTCTCTCGGCTACACCGGCAACCTGGTTCGCTTCTTGAGTTGAGTTTCGAGCTTCCCGCTCCGGGCGATCTGCACGTCGCGATGGCTCGCGTGCCCGAAGGATCGCCCATCGAGATGGATGTTTCCGTGGAATCCGTCGTCGAAGGGATCTGGGTGAGCGGCACCGCGGACGTCGACGTCGTGGCGGAGTGCTCACGGTGCTTGGACTCGGTGGAGTGGTCGCAGATGGTGCCGATAGAGCAGATGTTCCGATATCCCGCCACGGATGCTCGCGGCGTCCTCATCCAGGATCCGCAGGACGACGATGAGGAAACCCCCGAGGTTGTCGCCGACACCATCGACATGCATGGGCCGCTACGCGACGCCGTGGTGCTCTCCCTTCCCCTTGCCCCCTTGTGTTCTCCGGAGTGTCAGGGCATCTGCCCCACCTGCGGGGAACGGGTCGAGGTCGATGGAGCGCCTCACGACCATCCCGTCTCTGACCCTCGGTGGTCCGCGCTGGAACAGTTGCTGACCGAAAGCCCGCCGACGATGCCCGAGGAGCGATAGGGCACAATCATCGCCGTCATGTCGGTGCAAACGGCACTGAGTTACGCTCTGCGCACCCGAGTTAAGGAAGAACAGTGGCTGTCCCCAAGCGCAAGATGTCCCGGTCCAACACGCGGAGCCGTCGCTCGCAGTGGAAGGCGAGCGCACCGACCCTCGTCACCTGCGCGCGCTGCAAGGAAAAGCGTCCCTCGCACACCGCCTGTCCCACGTGCGGGACGTACGCGAAGCGTCGCGTTCTGGACGTCTAACTCGGATCGGGCTTCCCATGGCGCGAGTTGCCGTCGACCTCCTCGGCGGTGACGAAGGTGCTCCCGTCGTAGCCGACGCCATCGCGGCTGTCCTGGCCGGCGACACCGATGGGTGTGCCGCAGACAGCACCCCACCATCGATTCAGATATGCGTGGTCGGGCCACACGACCTCGCCCGGGAACTTCTCGCCGAGCGAGGCATCGATGTGGATGCGCACGGCGACATCACCATCGCCCACGCGCAAGAGTCGGTCCCGATGTCCTCGTCGAGTCACGACACGCTCGACATGCTCCGCGAACGCCAGGACCTGTCGAGTCTGGTCGGCGTGGAGGAAGTTCGATCCGGACGTGCCGATGCTTTCGTCTCGATCGGGCATACCGGTGCGACGGTTGGAGCCAGCGCCCTCGGTCTCGGTCGCGTCCGAGGTATGGGTCGTCCGGGTCTGGCCGTCGAGTTACCCGCGGCCTACGGGCCGGTGATCCTGCTCGATTGTGGCGCCGCGCCGCACGCAACCGCCGAAGATCTCGTCCGCTTCGCAGTCGTGGGTGCGTCCTACGCACGGGTTGTCGGCATTGATTCCCCGCGTATCGGTTTGTTGAGCATCGGCGGCGAAAGAGGCAAGGGCGATCACCTGCGCAAGCAGACCGACATTCGTCTCGCCGAGGAGTTTCCGGCGGAGTACGTGGGCGCGGTCGAGGGCCACGACCTCATGGCGCAAGCGCGAGCCGATGTCATCGTCGTCGACGGCTTCACCGGGAATGTCGCACTGAAGTCGATGGAAGGAGCCCTGCGGTGGTCCGTGGGTGCGATGGGAACCGCCTACGGGTCGATCGAACCGGCCCGTGAGGTATTGCGGTCGACTCACCTGCTGTCCGGCGCATCGCTCCTCGGGGTAGACGGCAACATCGTGGTCGGACACGGTGCATCGCGCGCGGATGAGATCCATGGGTGCATTCGCCGAGCCGCGATGCTGCACGAGGGGTCCATCGTCGAGAGTGTTCGCGCGTCTGTTTCCGGTCTCCCGGAACTGAATGCACGTGGAGAACTCGCATGACGGAGCCAGCTGACGACGAGCCGACCAGCGGCACGGGCGATGTTGTCGCGTTCGCGAGCGCATTCGACGTCGATCCACGGAGCATTCGAGCCGACACTCCGTTGAGTGTCGTCGACTGGCGCGGATCGGCAACAGATTGGCTGATGGTCGCCGATCACCTGGGCGTGAGTTTTTCGGGAGACGGTCGCGCCTTGGACGATGTCGAGACGGTGGGCGACGTGATCGCTATCGTCAGGGCAGCAAGCAGGCCCCGCTCGGGTGGAACGGCCGACGACGCGACCTGACACAGAAGGGAAGTGGTGCGGGGTGGCCCCCGACGCACAGGGATCAGTGGAGTCGTTGGATTCCCTGATGCGGGCGCTGGGCCAGCGCATGGACGCCGACCTCCTGCGGCAAGCCATCACCCATCGCTCCTACGCGTACGAGCACGGCGGGCTACCCACCAACGAGCGCCTGGAATTCCTGGGCGACTCTGTCTTGGGCATTGTCGTCACCGAACGGCTGTTTCGGGACTTTCCCGACGAGCCCGAGGGGCAACTCGCCAAACTGCGAGCAGCCGTCGTCAACGCATCCGCGCTCGCGGAGGTAGCTCGGGAACTCGATTTGGGTTCCTTCCTGCTGCTGGGCAAGGGCGAGGAGAGCACCGGCGGACAGGACAAGTCCTCGATCTTGGCCGACGCGATGGAAGCGGTGATCGGGGCGATGTTTATGTCGACCGACCTGGAAACCACCCGCACGTTCATCGAGCGCATTTTCGGCCCCTTGATCGCCGAATCATCACAACTCGGCGCCGGACTCGACTGGAAGACGTCCTTGCAGGAACGTTCTGCCGAACTCGAGCGAGGTGTTCCCGAATACCGGGTAACCGACACCGGACCCGATCACGCCAAGGAATTCACCGCGCAGGCGGTGATCGGCGGCGACGTTCTGGGAACGGGGCACGGTCGCAGCAAGAAGGTCGCTGAGCAAGAGGCGGCCGCGCAGGCATACGCCGCCCTCGGCGGCACCACCGATGCCTGAACTTCCCGAAGTCGAAGTGGTGCGTCGGGGCATCGACGCATGGGCGACGAATCGAACGATCAGCCGCGTGGACGTGTTGCACGCTCGATCGATCCGTCGCTGCGAGGGGGGCGCGCCGGAACTGCACGCCGCGCTCGAAGGAGATTCCTTTCGCTGTGCCAGTCGCCGAGGCAAGTACCTGTGGCTCCCGCTGACACGCACGAACGATCAGGCGCTCGTCGTGCACCTCGGCATGAGCGGCCAAGTACTCATGCAGCCGCCGCGCGAAGACGACGAAACACACCTGCGCGTGCGCGTCCGCTTCGCCGACGATGAACGCGAGATGCGGTTCGTCGACCAGCGGACCTTCGGCGGGATGCACGTCGACGAGGTCATCGACGGGGTGCCGTCGAGCATCACCCACATTGCCCGCGATCCGCTCGACCCCGATTTCGACGAAGCCGCGACCGTCCGCGCCATTCGTCACAAGGACTCCGAAGTGAAGCGTGTTCTGCTCGATCAGTCGGTGGTCTCAGGAATCGGCAACATCTATGCCGACGAGGCGCTGTGGAGATCCTCGATCAATGGGCGCCGGCGGGGCTCTGCTCTGACGTCCGCGCAGGTCCGCACCGTCGTGTCGAACGCCCGCGAGGTCATGCTCGAAGCACTGGCCCAGGGCGGCACCAGCTTCGACTCCCTGTATGTCAATGTGAATGGGGAGTCGGGCTACTTCGAGCGTGCCTTGGACGCCTACGGCCGGGAAGGTGAGCCGTGCCGACGGTGCGGGGCGGCCATCCGGCGGGAGGC
>CALKMY010000027.1 GCA_938091275.1 Candidatus Nanopelagicales bacterium
GATCCGAATGACCCGTCGTTGGTCGTAGGGGCGCGACGTAATTCGCCGCTCGTTGTCGGTTTGGGCAAAGGTGAAAATTTTCTCGCAAGCGACGTTGCGGCGTTTGTTGATCACACACGTAACGCACTCGAACTCGGTCAAGACCAGATCGTTGTCGTGCGGGCCGACGGAGTCGAGGTGCGCGATTTTGCTGGCACCCAGGTCGAGGCCAAGCCCTACGTTGTGGACTGGGACGCCTCAGCGGCGGAAAAGGGTGGCTACGACCTTTTCATGCTGAAAGAAATCGCAGAACAGCCGAAAGCCGTCGCTGACGCGCTTCGTGGACGCATCGATGCGGAGCAACGCATTCAATTGGATGAGACAGCGCTCGATGACGCGGTGCTGCGCGACATCACCAAGGTCGTTGTGGTTGCCTGTGGGACTGCGGCTCATGCTGGCATGGTGGCGAAGTACGCCATTGAGCATTGGACGCGACTGCCCGTCGATGTCGAATTGGCGAGCGAGTTTCGGTACCGAGATCCGATCGTCGGACCGGATGCCCTCGTCATCGCCATCTCCCAATCCGGTGAAACGATGGACACCCTCATGGCTCTTCGCCACGCGAAAGCCCAGGGTGCTCGTACGTTGGCGATTTGCAACACGGTGGGATCGACGATTCCGCGAGAGTCCGATGCCGTGTTGTACACCTACGCTGGGCCGGAAATCGCGGTCGCTTCGACGAAGGCGTTCTTGACCCAAATAATCGCCTCCTACCTGGTGGGTTTGTATCTGGCGCAGGCGCGCGGAACCATGTTCGAAGATGAGATACGCGCGATCCTCAGCGACCTCGGTGATATGCCCCAGAAGGTTGATCTGGTCCTGGATACCGTCGAACCGATCAGGGATCTCGCGCGCCGATTCGCAGACTCTCCATCTGTTCTTTTTCTCGGGCGGCATGTGGGCTATCCCGTGGCACTCGAAGGGGCCCTGAAACTCAAGGAGCTCGCATATATGCACGCAGAGGGATTTGCGGCAGGAGAACTCAAACACGGCCCTATCGCATTGATCGAGGAAGGAATTCCCGTGATCGTGGTGGTGCCTTCACCCCGGGGGCGGGCGGTGTTGCACGACAAGATCGTCTCCAACATCCAGGAAGTTCGGGCCCGAGGGGCGTTGGTCATCGCGATCGCCGAAGAAGGTGACGAAGCCATCGTGGGGGTAGCCGATCACGTTGTTCGGGTTCCGGAAACTCCCACCCTGATGCAGCCCCTCGTCTCGACGGTGCCCTTGCAGGTGTTCGCGTGTGAACTGGCAACGGTCAAAGGTCACGATGTCGATCAGCCGCGAAATCTTGCGAAGTCCGTCACGGTGGAGTGATGCGCGGGCTCTACCCGGTCGAGGTTGTTCGTGAGGCCGAGAACGCTCTTATGACGCGAGTCCCCGATGGCTCGCTCATGCAACGTGCTGCTCGGGCAATAGCCGTCGAATGCGTGCGACAGGTTCGAGAACGTCGTGGCCGACTGGTGGGCGCGCACGTCGTCCTCCTTGTGGGTTCCGGTAACAACGGGGGTGATGCCCTGTTCGCAGGGGCCCACCTGGCGCACCGAGGGCTGTCCGTGAGAGCTATCTGTGTCGCTTCTTCCTGCCACGATGCCGGTGCGCGTGCTTTCACAGCAACCGGAGGACGTTTTGTCTCCGGTGATCTGGATCCCAGCACCCTAGAGGAAGAGTGTGCGAACGCCGATCTGATTGTGGACGGCATTGTCGGCATCGGTGCCCGGGGAGCCTTGCGCGATGCGGCGGCACATGCGGTCGAGAGAGCGAATTCCTCCGGTGCTGTGCGATTGGCGGTGGACCTCCCCAGCGGAGTCGATGCCGATACCGGTGATGTCGACGGTGTCGCCTTCGATGCTGATGTCACGGTCACCCCTGGGTGCCTGAAGCCAGGGCTCTTTCTTGTTCCCGGACGCAGCCATGTGGGGGATGTGCTCCTGGTGGACATCGGACTTGAACCTGAACTTCCCGAGCCCGGCGCTCGGTTGATCGATCCGGTAGACGTCGCTGGCCTGGTGACGAAGCCACAGGAGAACGATCACAAGTATCGGAGAGGGGTAGTTGCCGTTGCTGCTGGTAGCCGGGCCTATCCGGGTGCGGCGATCCTGACCGTCGGTGGCAGCAGATATTCGGGTGTGGGAATGGTGCGATTCCTGGACAGGGCGGACGGTGTTGCAGAAGAGATTGTGTCGGTTTACCCCGATGTCGTCTGTGACGGGTCGGACCTTCGATCTGATGCAAAGGTTCGGGCATGGGTCTGCGGACCCGGGTTCACCGAGTCCGACGCCTCGACGGTGCAGATGGTCTTGTCCTCCGACGTCCCGGTCGTGCTGGATGCGGGGGCTTTGCGGTCGCTGGCTACCGATAGCGAGTTGAGGTCCGAGTGTCGTCGCCGAGCAGAGCGAGGGTGCACCACGGTCATCACCCCACACACTGGTGAGTACGCACTCGTGGCGGGCACCGATGGCGAATCGATGATGCCTCAGCGTCTTGCGCGCGAGCTGGGTGTGATCGTCGTTCACAAAGGGCCGGGAACAACCATCACCGCTCCGAGTGGGCCCTCATTCATCGACACGGCCGGTGTTCCCGATCTCGCATGTGCTGGCAGCGGAGATGTGCTCTCGGGGTTGATGGCGGGAATGCTGGCTGCTCGTCCTGATCAGGATCCGCTTGTTGTCGTGACCGCAGCGGTGTGGCTGCATGGTGTGGCCGCCCAATGCGGGGGTCGTCGCCAGCGCCCAGTCGTCGCCACGGATGTTCGCGATTGCCTTCCAGAGGCGATCGCTGCCGCTCGATCGGGAAACCTGGAAGGGTTGTGCCTGTGACGGTGTCGTTTAGTCGGGCGCGCGCGCAGGTGAATCTGTCGGCGATAGCCCGCAACTACCGACGCCTCACGGCGTGCGGGGTACCCGTGATGGGAGTCGTGAAGGCCGATGCCTATGGGCACGGCGCCGTCGAGGTGGCCCGTGCCTTGCGGGCTGATGGAGCCGACTGGTTGGGTGTGGCGCTTCTGTCTGAGGCTGTTCAGTTGCGGGCGGCCGGAGATCGGGGCCGGATGCTCGCATGGTTGTGGGCGCCGGGAGATCCCGCTCTGCCTGAATGTCTGGAGCTCGATGTTGATGTTTCGGTGGCGAGTGAAGAGACGCTGGCAGAAGTTGTGGCTGCCGCTGTGCAATCTGAACGACGAGCTCGTGTACACATCAAGGTGGATACCGGCCTGAACCGGAACGGCGTTGCTCGATCTGAGTGGCCGCGGGTTTTTCAGGCCGCGGAGCGTGCTCAGCAGGACAGTGTCATCGAGATCGTTGGGTTGTGGTCGCACCTGGCCAGCGCCGACGATCCGAGTGATGCTTCGAACGCCGAGCAACGGCAGGTCTTTCGGGATGCCTGCGACATCCTGGCGTCATTCGGGGTCGAACCGCCGATACGTCACCTGGCGAATAGCGGGGCAACATTGAATCAGCCCGAATCTCTGTTCGACCTTGCCCGCGCGGGAATCGCGGTGTACGGCGTGAGCCCCGGTGAGGGATTGGGCTCGAGCGCCGAGCTGGGGTTGGTTCCTGCGATGACGCTGGTGGCTCGTTTGGCGCACGTAAAGCACATTGATCCCGGTGCGCGGGTTTCCTACGGAGGTACGTGGGTCGCTTCGGAACCAACGTGGATCGGACTCGTGCCGGTCGGGTATGGGGACGGAATACCGCGGGCAGCATCCTCACGAGCGGAGGTCCTCATCGGCGGTCGACGGTGCCGGGTGCTCGGAGTCATCGCGATGGACCAGATGGTCGTGGACCTCGGCCCGGAGACCGAAAGTAGACCGGGAGATGACGTGATTGTGTTCGGTGCTGGTGATCGGGGCGAACCGACAGCGGCCGACTGGGCGCGATGGTCCGACACCATCGGCTACGAGATCGTTACGCGGATCTCGCCGCGCATCCCGCGGCAATATGTGACCGTAGAAGCCGACTGAGCAATGTTCCGTGGAGCACAATAGGGCCGATGGATCTGTCATCTGCTGTACGCGTTGCCGGTCGCGGCGCTGCTGCGTTCGGAGTCGTGGCTGCTGGCGCCGCGGTCGGTGTGCTCGCCGAGCGGGCTTTGGTGCGCAGATCGGCACTCTCGGCGGATGACGAGCCGCAACTGGGTGCGCTGCGCGGTGAGGTGCGCGAGATCCTGACCCCTGACGGTACTGCTCTTCACGTGGAAGTAGACGAGCCCGAAGACCTGGACAGTAGTGACGTCACCATCATTTTCTGCCACGGGTACGCCCTGACCCATGAATCGTGGCATTACCAGCGCGAACATCTTCGGGGCTCAGCCCGGCTTGTCTTTTACGACCAGCGCAGTCACGGACGTTCGCAGAAGGCCTCGGACGCCTCCCACGACATTGATCAGCTGGGTCGCGATCTGGCAGCGGTTATCGACGCAATCGCATCCAGCGGCCCCATCGTTCTCATTGGCCATTCCATGGGGGGAATGTCGGTCATGGCGTATGCCGATCAGAATCCGGAGGCCTTTGGCTCTCGCATTCGTGGCGTCGCCCTGGTCGCCACGACGGCGGGAAACGTGCAAGCGAACTCGCTCGGACTCCCCGGCCCGTTGGGCAAGATTGTGCAGTCGTGGGCACCACCCATTGCGCAGTTCCTGGCCGAGCGAGAGCACTGGGTCGACGGTTGGTCGGATAGCGACCTGGGGCTACTCATCACGCGGCTTTATTCCTTCGGTTCGCCGACATCCGATCATGCTGGCCGATTCGTGGCTCAGATGCTGGCCAATACCTCGCTGGAAGTCGTCGCGGATTTCCTTCCTGCTCTGCACGTGCACGACAAGCACGATGCGTTGCCGGTCTTTCAGAAGGCCGAGTTGCTGGTGATCGTCGGGTCGGCTGATCGCCTGACGCCACCGGAACTGAGCGAGGAAATTGTCGAGGCAGTACCGGGAGCCGAGTTCGCAGTTCTGGGAGAGAGCGGCCACATGGTGATGCTTGAGCGACCGGTGGAAGTGAACGAACTTCTCGACGGCTTGATCGCGCGAGTACGCCGAGACCTGGTGAGCAGGCAAGGGGTCGCATGACGGCAAAGGTCCATGGACGCGATGTGTTGCTGGACAGCCCTTCTCCCGACGTCACCCGTGACATCGGTGAAGCGTTCGGGCAGGTTCTTCGACCGGGAGACATCGTCGTGCTGGAAGGCGACCTCGGTGCCGGAAAGACGACGTTCACGCAAGGCCTTGCGCGAGGAATGGGTATCGGTGACGCCGTGACAAGTCCGACATTCGTCCTAGCGCGGGAGTTGGGTCGAGAAGAAGGGTTGGTTCCTCTCACGCACGTCGATGTCTACCGGTTGACGTCTCTCGGTGAATGGGATGACCTGGATGTCGACATTGAGAACTCCGTTGTGGTGATCGAATGGGGTGAGCGAATCGAAGACGCCCTTCCATTGGATCGGGTACACGTCAGGTTGACGGAAACCGATGATGCACGCTCAGTGCGGATCTGGGCGCCGGATGGTTCCCAGCGCCGCTTGTTTGACGCGATACGCGCGGCGGTGACGTGACCATGCGAGTGTGCGCGATCGACACATCAGGGCCAGCAACGTCCGTTGGTTTCGCAGACCCGCACGGTCCTGGACCTGTGGTCACCGTCGAGGGAGCGCGGAGGCATGCAGAGGTGATCGACGAGGTCTTCGCACGAGCCTTGTCGGCAGCATCGGGAGAGGCGCCCCAGGCAGTGTGTGTCGGTGTGGGCCCCGGCCCCTACTCGGGCCTTCGGGTCGGCGTCGCGTTCGGCGTTGGGCTGGCGCGCGCGTGGTCGGTGCCGGTCGTCGGCATGTGTTCGCTCGATGCCATCGCCTGGGAGATCGCTGGATTGTCCGCGCCCGGTGGGTCGAGGGGTAACGACGGCACTTCGAATCCTGACCGTGAATTCGTCGTCACGGCAGACGCGAAGCGCCAGGAGATCTATTGGGCGCGCTACGACGGGAAGGGAAATCGGGTGGAAGGGCCGCAGGTCACGCGTCGCGACGATGCGAACTTCACCGTCCCCACCGTCGACGGCATGAAGCCGGACCCTGGACGGATGGCTCACTGCGCAGCGCTGCTCCTGGCCGCGGGTGACGGACCTGTCTCAGTGCCCCAGGAGTGGGGTCCGCACGGATCGGACGGCTCGGCGGTGGGTGTGCCCGCACGAGCGCTCCTGGCCCCACGACCGCTGTATTTGCGGGCACCGGACGTCACGCTGTCACCTCACCTATCGCCGGGTGGGTCGTCATGACGGGCGAGCGGATTCGGGCGATGCGGTGGTGGGACATCCCGCAGGTGCATGACATCGAAGTTGAATGCTTCCCCGGTGACTCGTGGAGCGTCGATCAATTCTGGCGGGAACTGGCCGGTTCCACCCGCGAGTACCTCGTTGCGGTCGATGAGGATCATGCGGTGGTCGGTTATGCAGGAGTTTTTGTGCTGGCACCCGACAGCGATCTACAGACGGTTGCCGTTCGACCAGATCGACGGGGGCGAAGGATAGGCCGCGAGCTGCTCGACGCATGCGTGCAGGTGGCCAAGCGCCGGGACGCCACCTCGATGATGTTGGAGGTCCGATCTACCAATGAGGACGCGATCGGCATGTATGAAGGGCTCGGGTTTCACGCCATCGCCACTCGATCGCGCTACTACCCCGACGGTGGGGACGCCGTCATCATGCGACTACGACCCCTGGAGGTGTCGCCATGACGTCCCTCCGCGGTCCGGTGGTCCTGGGTGTCGAAACATCGTGCGATGAGACCGGAATAGGAATCGTCATCGGTGACCAACTGTGCGCAAATGTGATCGCTTCGAGTATCGACGAGCAGGCACGTTTCGGTGGCGTTGTTCCGGAGGTGGCAAGTCGGGCGCACGTCGATGCATGGGGGCCCGCGCTGGACGCCGCCCTTGCCAAGGCCGGAATCCGGGTAACAGATATCGATGCGGTCGCGGTCACCGCGGGACCTGGACTCGTGGGTGCCCTCTTGGTCGGAGTCGCAGCCGCCAAAGGTCTAGCCGCTGGCATCGGCGTTGATCTCTACGGGGTGAATCATCTCGCGGCCCACATTGCCGTGGATGAGATGGAGCACGGGGAGTTGCCGGATCCGGTCATTGCGCTGTTGGTCTCGGGCGGTCATTCGTCGCTCGTCCTGATGGAAGGTGACGACATTGAGCCGCTGGGGCAAACACTGGACGATGCCGCGGGCGAAGCATTCGACAAAGTGGCACGTCTTCTCGGTCTGCCATTCCCGGGTGGCCCTCACATCGATAGAGCCGCCAGTCAAGGCGATGCCCAGGCGTACGAACTTCCGCGAGCACTGATGCACGACCCCGAACACCCCTTTGACTTCTCCTTCTCCGGGTTGAAGACGGCGGTGGCACGCCTGTGCTCGAGCCTCGGAGACCAGGGGCGTGCTCGACACGTCAACGACGTAGCGGCCAGCTTCCAGGAAGCCGTGGCCGATGTGCTGACGAGGAAGACGGTCGAGGCATGTCGGGCCCGCGGTGTCGATCACATCGTCCTCGGAGGTGGGGTCGCGGCGAATTCGCGATTGCGAGCCCTGATGGAGCATCGGGCCCAGAAGGCAGGCTATGAACTTCGCGTGCCGAGCCCGTCCTTATGTACGGACAACGGAGCGATGGTTGCCGCGTTGGGCGCCAGGTTGATTCGGCAGGGGGTGCCCGCTTCGTCGCAGGGCTTTCCGGCGACATCTCACATGCCCGTCACGTCCGTTGCCTTCGGATGATGCGCTCGAGTCTGTTGGTGAACTCGCTCAACGAGAAGAGCGTCATTGAGTCCGCCGGCCACAACGACGGCGTACCGGTTGCCGTCGGGTAGTCCGATGCTCTCGCGCAGCTCGGAGAGCGAACGTCGTGACTCTCGACACTTGATAGCGACGGCATCGATGCTGTGATCGTGCGCGGCGTTCGCGAGCTGTGTGACCGGTACCGACTGGAGTAGTCGGTACCAGCGGACTCCTTCGATAGTCGGTTGGGCACTGGTAATCCAATGACTGTCCGGGTGGACCACATGGGCGGTGGTGCCGCACAGTGCTGCCAGCGAGTGACGGAAAACCGGGTGGGGCTCTCCCAGGTAGCCCTCGAGCGGACCCGCTGGCGGTTGCTGCGCAGATGACGCATGTGATGACGGATGTGATGAAGCGTGCGGCATGTCAGCGGCGTAGGTGATCTCTGAGTCGGGGACGCCGGAGAGAAGCGTTGCCTGATGAGTGGCGAGAAAGGCCGGCGGCGTCGTGGAATACACAGAGCACTCGACAATGTGGTCCCTCACGCCGAGCCACTCGCACGCCCACGCAGCGGAGGGGACGAAAGAGCCGGGGGCTTTCGCCGCAACGAAGTCGAAGTGCGAGCGAAGCGAATCAACGAAGGACCACGGAGGAGACCAGCGTTCTGGGTCCCGTTCAGGGCGAGCGCGGGACCCGTCGACGGGTCGGGTGCTTCCCCGTCGTGACGGGTCGACAAAAACGGCAACGGGAGCGGGCAACTGCTGGGCAAGAGATCCGAGGAGATCTGGTTCGGTGGCATCGGCGGTGATGACCTTGGTGGCGGCGTCTACGTCCGACAGGGTTGCGGTCAGATTGGCGGCGCAGACTTCTGAGGTCACCGGATCCTTCTCAACGGCGACCACGTGCAGGCCACGGCGAGCGAAGGCATGGGAGTCGATGCCGATTCCAGCCGTCGCATCGACCACGCTGCGAACATCGGCCGCTGCCAGCAGGCTCGCCCGACGGAAAGCAACCTGTGGCCGGCTGGCTTGCTCGAGGCCGACGGGCGTGGTCATCCACAGGCCGGTCGCGTCGATAAGACCCCTGTCCGCTCCAGCGAGGAGCAGCTGCTGCTGGGTGACCAGAGCCGAGCACAGACCGGGGTCGAGATCGGGGTACTCACGGCGAAGGGTGCTCACGGCGGCGAGCGGGTCCAGCGTTGGCAGGGACAGAGCCGATGTGAGGAGGGCGTGACGCTCAGGCAGGGGCGTGCGGGCCAATTGAACCAGTCCCGAGACATCCTGGTCGTCGTCCACGAGGCGATCCTGACAGCCAACGCGTTTGGCACTCGAATTGACAGAGTGCTAACTCACGCGTAATCTTTAACTTGGCACTCTCCCCTGGAGACTGCCAACTGTCCTAGCCGTTACCGCCCGCAAGGGCGGCCGCCGACTCATCCGGAGGATGCAACCGTGTCGGTTTCCATCAAGCCACTTGAGGACCGGATTCTGGTCCAGACCCTCGACGCCGAGCAGACAACTGCCTCGGGTCTTGTTATTCCCGATACCGCCAAGGAAAAGCCCCAAGAGGGCAAAGTCCTAGCCGTGGGCCCGGGCCGCTTCGACGAGGATGGGGACAAGCGAGTCCCGCTCGACATCAGCGTTGGTGACGTCGTCATCTACAGCAAGTACGGCGGCACCGAGGTGAAGTACAACAACGAGGATTACTTGATTCTCTCTGCGCGCGACGTCCTCGCGATCGTGGAGAAGTAGTTCCGATTCACTGTTGTCTCACCTGGACATCAGCATGTCGTGAGCCCCGGACCCCGCACGGGGCTGGGGCTCACGTCTTGTCCACGCCGACAACTCCACCGGAACACCCACGTTCCGCTCGAACTGCCCGCTAGCCCCCTCATCCACCCGCCACTCAACCCACGAAGCAAGGAACAACATGGCCAAGATTCTGGAATTCGACGAGGACGCTCGCCGCAGCCTCGAACGCGGCGTCGATGCGCTCGCTGACGCCGTCCGCGTGACCTTGGGCCCCAAGGGCCGCAACGTCGTGATCGACAAGAAGTGGGGAGCCCCCACGATCACGAATGACGGTGTCACCATCGCTCGCGAAATCGAGCTGGAAGACCCCTACGAGAATCTCGGCGCCCAGCTCGCCAAAGAGGTCGCCACGAAGACAAACGACATCGCTGGTGACGGGACGACGACGGCGACGGTTCTCGCACAGGCAATGGTGCATGACGGGCTCAAGCAGGTGACTGCTGGCGCCAACCCGATGTCACTCAAGCGTGGCATTGACCAGGCCGTGGCTGCCGTCACCGAAAAGCTGGTCGAGATGTCGCGCGAAGTCAACGGGAAGGAAGAGATCGCACACGTGGCGACCATTTCCAGTCAAGACTCCGAGATCGGCGGCATGATCGCCGATGCGTTCGACAAGGTGGGCAAAGACGGGGTCATCTCCGTGGAGGAGTCCAGCACGACGGCTATGGAAATGGACTTCACCGAGGGAATGCAGTTCGACAAGGGCTACATCTCTCCCTACTTCGTGACCGACGCCGATCGCATGGAAGCCGTCCTCGAAGACGCGCGCATTCTGCTGGTGCAGGGCAAAATCGCCGCCGTCAACGAGATCCTGCCGCTACTCGAGAAGGTGGTCGAGGCCGGCAAGCCTTTGTTGATCATCGCTGAAGACGTGGAGGGCGAAGCACTGTCCACTCTGGTCGTCAACCGGATCCGCGGCACGTTTACCTCCTGCGCGGTGAAGGCTCCAGCCTTTGGTGATCGCCGAAAGGCGATCTTGCAGGACATTGCGATTTTGACCGGGGCCCAGGTCGTTTCCCCAGAGGTCGGGTTGAAGCTCGATCAGGTTGGCCTCGACGTGTTGGGCTCCGCTCGTCGCATCGTGGTGACGAAGGACAACACAACCATCGTCGACGGTGGTGGCGACTCTGGCGCGGTGGAAGATCGCGTATCCCAGATCAAGCGCGAGATCGACGCGTCCGATTCGGATTGGGATCGCGAGAAGTTGCAAGAGCGGCTCGCGAAACTTGCCGGTGGTGTCGTTGTCATTCGTGTCGGAGGCCACACCGAGGTGGAGTTGAAGGAGAAGAAGCATCGCATCGAAGATGCCGTTTCTGCTACCCGTGCTGCGATCGAAGAAGGCATCGTCTCCGGTGGAGGAACCGCGCTGGTTCAAGCAGCGTCGGTTCTCGAAGGCGACCTCGGGCTGACAGGCGATGAAGCAACCGGTGTCGGTGTTGTTCGCCGCGCAGCCGCCGAGCCCCTGCGATGGATTGCCGAAAACGCAGGGGAGCGGGGCTACGTCGTCGTATCGAAGGTTGCAGAGATGACGCCCGGCCACGGTTTGAATGCTTCATCCGGTGAGTACGGAGATTTGGTCGCCGCCGGCGTTATCGATCCGGTCAAGGTCACTCGGTCGGCTCTTGAGAATGCCGCATCGATCGCCGCGATGCTGCTGACCACCGAGGCCCTCGTCGTCGAGAAGCCGGAAGAGGAAGAAGACGAGGCCGGTCACGGTCACGCGCACCATGGTCACGCGCACTAGACGCTACGCAATCAACCAATAACGAAGGGCGCCGGTAAACCGGCGCCCTTCGTTGTGTGAGGAGGGATGCGTGAAGAGACGTGTGTCAGACGGCTTGGGGGAGACGACGACGGCCGGCGTAGATGGCGTCGCGGTCGTCTTCGGAGAGGCCGCCCCAGACGCCGTATGGCTCGCGGACGGCGAGGGCGTGGGCGGCGCATTGCATCATGACAGGGCAGGACGCGCAGATCGCCTTGGCGGCAGACTCGCGAGCAGCGCGGGCGGGGCCACGCTCACCTTCCGGGTGGAAGAAGATGCCGGGATCTTCTCCGCGGCAGGAGCCTTCGAGCTGCCAATCCCAAATGTCAGCGTTGGGTCCTGGAAGCCGTGAAACGTCAGCCATGAAGCACCTCCTGAGTAAGACTTGAAACGATATCAATCGCTTCAGATCTTAGTCAAGTGATTTAGTTGAATAATTTAGGAAACGTTTTTGAGTACCTTTATGTCTAGGTTTAAGTGGATTTGTACCTGGAGATGCGAATCGCGCCAACGCCTTTGAGAATAGGGGAGTGGTCAGCGAACTCCGTCCTACCGAAAACGGTGAGGGGGAGAGGTCTACCGCCCCGGGATTGACGGTCGCCGCGGTGGCCCGCCGTCTGGGCGTCGCGCCGGCCACGTTGCGCACATGGGACCGCAGATACGGGCTTGGCCCAAGTGAGCATCGGGCGGGTGCCCATCGTCGCTATTCAGCCGTCGATCTCACGCGTCTGGAGCACATGCGTCGCTTGGTTCTCGCAGGCCTACCTCCCGGTGACGCAGCCCGAGAGGCGCTCGCGCTGGATGTCGACCCATCGGCGCTTGCTTCGGTAACTGACCTCGCGATGGCGTCCTCGCCCGCAGTCGCATCCGCAGAGCCAACCTCCGATCCCACCGCCCGTCGCAGCGGAGGCGGTCAGGTGATTCCTAGTCCGGGCGGCACGCCGGCCTCGCGCGGCCTCGCGCGCGCGGCTCTTGCACTTGATGGGTACGCCTGCCAGCACATCATCCGGGACACCATTGAGAGACGAGGTGTGATCTGGAGTTGGGACCACCTGCTGGTGCCGGTTCTCACCGGAGTCGGCCAGCGCTGGGAAACCTCAGGCCGGGGCATCGACGTCGAGCACATCCTCAGCGACTCCGTCCATGCGGCCCTTGCCGAGCGCGCCCGTGAACTTAAGGAGCCGCAAAACGCCCGACTCGTGTTGCTCGCCGGCTCGGATGAAGAGACTCACTTCCTGCCGCTGTGGGCTGTTGCTGCGGGCTTGGCCGAACGCCGAATCGGATGCCGAATGCTCGGAGCCCGCGTCCCGCAGGAAACGCTCCTGCAGTCCGTTCGCCGAACTGGGCCGGCGGCCGTCTTCGTCTGGGCCCAAATCCCCGGGTCTGCGCAGACACAGACACTGGCGGACCTGACGACGCTGCGTCCTGCTCCGACCGTGGTGGCGGGAGGCCCCGGCTGGAGTGGCCCCACGCCCCCGGGAGTGGGTCGGACCACTGATCTCACCGAGACCGTGACGCGTTTAGCTCGCGCCCTGGGAATGTGAGTAGCCTGAGGCCGTGAAGAGCGCGGCTGAC
>CALKMY010000028.1 GCA_938091275.1 Candidatus Nanopelagicales bacterium
TTACGCCAGGTCATCACCCGGCCGCAAGAAGCACAAACCTTGGTGTCTCCAGCCGCGCCCGCCATCGGGGTTTACCGCGCTGCGCTGCCTTCAACGTAATCGTCGTCGCCTTGAACCCAACTCATCAACTGACGCAGGTCTCGGCCAACCGCCTCGATCGGGTGCTTCTCGCCCTTCTCACGCAACTCCTGGAACTCCGGTCCACCGGCTTCTTGATCTGCCATGAACCTGTTCGCGAATGCTCCATTTTGAATGTCCGCCAAAATCGTCTGCATGTTTTCTTTCACCCGAGGGTCGATGACGCGCGGTCCGGAAACATAGTCGCCGTATTCGGCGGTGTCCGAAACGCTCCAGCGCTGCTTGGCGATGCCGCCCTCGTACATCAAGTCGACGATCAGTTTGAGCTCGTGTAGGCACTCGAAGTACGCGACTTCCGGCTGGTAGCCGGCCTCGACCAGGGTTTCGAAGCCATACATCACCAACTGGCTGGCTCCACCGCACAAAACAGCCTGCTCACCGAAAAGATCGGTTTCGGTCTCTTCGGTGAAGGTCGTCTTGATGCCGCCGGCGCGAAGTCCACCGATCGCACGGGCGTAGGACAGCGCCAGAGCCCAGGCGTTACCAGTGGCGTCCTGTTCGACGGCGACGAGAACGGGAACGCCTCGACCAGCAACGTACTCGCGGCGAACGAGGTGGCCCGGGCCTTTCGGCGCAACCATGCACACGTCGACATTTGCTGGTGGCTGGACGAATCCGAAACGAATGTTGAAGCCGTGCGCGAAGAACAGCGCGTCGCCATCCTTCAGGTTGGGTTCGATGGCTTCCGTGTACAACTTCTTCTGCGCCGGGTCGGGCACTAGAACCATGATGACGTCTGCCTCAGCGGCAGCGGCAGCAGGATCGACGACGCGCAGCCCGTCTTCCTCCGCCTTCGCTCGGGACTTCGACCCCTCCTGTAGGCCGACGCGAACATCGACACCGGAATCCCGCAGGGATAGCGCGTGGGCATGGCCTTGGCTGCCAAACCCCATGATCGCGACCTTCCGGCCTTGAATGATGGAAAGGTCGGCGTTGTCGTCGTAGTACATCTCGGCCACGGTGGCTGTCTCCTCGGTAGATCGGGTGAGTGAAGGCTATCGGGCTAGGTGGGTCTGGTTCAGTGCGGTCAGGCGGGGCGCTCGACCGCACGAAGGCTGCGCTCGCTAATCGAGCGTGACCCTCGGCCGACGGCCACGAGCCCCGACTTGACCAGTTCGCTGACGCCGAAGGGCTCCAGGACTCGCAGCAATGCTTCCAGTTTGTCGTGCGCGCCAGTGGCTTCGATGGTCACGGCCTCATTGCTCACATCGACGACCTTGGCCCGGAACAACTGGACCGTTTCGAGGATGTGCGAGCGGGTGTCGAGCGTCGCCTTGACCTTGACGAGCATGATCTCGCGCTGAACAGAACTATCGTCTTCGAGTTCGACGATCTTCAGCACGTTGATCAGCTTGTTCAACTGCTTGGTGACCTGCTCCAAAGGCAGGTGGTCGACGTTGACAACGATCGTCATACGCGAGACCTCAGGCACCTCAGTCGGGCCGACGGCCAGAGATTCGATGTTGAAGCCGCGTCGTGAGAACAAGCTCGCCACTCGCGCAAGCACGCCGGGCTTGTCTTCGACGAGAACGGACAGAGTGTGTCGAGACATCAGTCGTCACTCCCCCACTCAGGCGCCATAGCTCGGGCGACCATCATGTCGTCGTTGCTGGTTCCCGCCGCAACCATCGGCCACACCATGGCGTCTTTGTGCACTCGGAAATCGATAACGACGGGGGCATCGTTCATTGCAAGAGCTTTCTCGATCGTGCTGTCGACGTCGTCGGCGTTCGTCACCTGCAATCCGTAGCAGCCGTACGCCTCGGCCAACTTCACGAAATCTGGGAACGAGTGCGAGTGCAGATCGGTGTTCGAGTAGCGCTCGTTATAGAACAACGTCTGCCACTGGCGCACCATTCCGAGGCTGGAATTGTTGATGAGTGCAACCTTGATCGGGATGTCGTTGATGGAGCACGTGGCCAACTCCTGGTTGGTCATCTGGAAGCATCCGTCACCGTCCACGGCCCACACCGTCGTATCGGGGCGTCCGACCTTTGCTCCCATCGCTGCGGGAACGGCGAACCCCATCGTGCCGAGTCCGCCGGAGTTGAGCCACGTACCCGGCCGCTCGTAGCTGACGAACGGTGCGGCCCACATCTGGTGTTGCCCCACTCCCGCCGCGTAGATGCTGTCCGGGCCGGACAGCGCTCCGAGCCGCTCGATGACGTACTGCGGTGACAGCGATCCGTCCTCGGGCAGGTCGTAGCCGAGTGGATACGTCTCCCGGAGCCGGTTCAGTTGGTTCCACCAATCGCTGTATTCGAGGTGGGAACCTTCGGAGATTTCAGCCTCGATCGCGATGATCAATTCGGGGATGATCTCCGCAACATCGCCGACGATCGGGATGTCCGCGGTTCTGTTCTTGCCGATTTCCGCCGGGTCGATGTCGGCGTGGATGACGGAGGCCTTCGGCGCGAACGTCGACAGCTTGCCGGTGACGCGGTCGTCGAATCGGGCTCCCAGCGTGATGAGAAGGTCTGATTGCTGCAGCGCCCCAACCGCTGCGACCGTGCCGTGCATCCCGGGCATGCCCAGGTTCTGCGGGTGCGAGTCGGGGAACGCACCCCGAGCCATCAAGGTGGTGACAACGGGGATACCCGTGAGTTCGGCGAGTTGATAGAGCGCCGCGGAGGCTCCACCGCGGATGACTCCTCCGCCGACGTAGAGAACCGGTTGCCGGGCGGACAGGACCGCGCGAGCAGCCTCGCGGATCTGCTTGGAGTGCGGCCGCGTCGTCGGGTGGTACCCGGGAAGGTCGATCTCCGATGGCCAGGAGAACTCGGTGTCGGCTTGCAGCGCGTCCTTGGAAATGTCCACCAGCACCGGGCCCGGCCGCCCGCTCGCAGCTAAGTGGAAAGCCTCGTTGATGGCCCGCGGAATCTCGTCGGGATCGGTGATGAGGTAGTTGTGCTTGGTGATCGGCATTGTGATGCCGCGGATGTCCGCCTCTTGGAAGGCATCGGTCCCGATCGCGGCGCTGGGGACTTGG
>CALKMY010000029.1 GCA_938091275.1 Candidatus Nanopelagicales bacterium
CGCCTCGTCACCTGACCTCAACGATGGGGCGTCAACTCGTAGGTCGCAGCTCCCGACACGATTGCCGCGATCACTACCGCCGGCCAGGTTCCCGCGATCAGGGCGAGCGGGTGTGCCATGGCGAACGCCGCCGCGTACACACCGCCGGCGAGCGGAATACGCCACGGCCAGCCCTTCCTGCCCATCAGGACGGCGGCGACAACCCCGAACGCGACAAGGACCCCACCGGCGATGAGTCGATCCACACCGGCATCAGCAAGAGCGAAACCGATAATCAAACCGACGGCAGGACAACCCGCGATAATCCATCGTCGTGTGTCCTGTTGCTCGGCCCACGCTTCGCGCATTGACGCGAACGGGTCGAATCGGGAAGCCATGGGGCGGGCGTTGGCGTCGTTCTCGGCGATCAGCCGTCAGACAGTGTGACGGGAGCCCCCGAGCGATAGGACTCCCAGGCCGCGATTCCGATCGCTACCGGTGCACGGCCGTCCTGTCCGCTGACCGGTGACGGGCCGCCCTCGCGTGCGTACCGCACGAAGGCCTGCCATTCCCCGCGGTAACTGTCGGTGTATCGGTCCAGGAAGAAGTAGGGCAGAACGCTGCCCTGTCGCTCGGTAGCGCTGTAGACCACCGCGGCGTTCTTCATGGGATTCTCCGACATCGCCATGCCGGTGGATCCAAGTACCTCGAGGCGCTGGTCGTAGCCGTACACAGCTTGTCGAGAGTTATCGATAGTGGTGATGCAGCCGTTCTTGTGCGTCAACGTCACGACCGCGGTGTCCAGATCTCCCGCCTCACCGATGGCCGGATCGATCCGCACGGCGCCAGTTGCATAGACCTCGGTCACCGGGGATCCAACAACAAACCGCGCCATATCGAAATCGTGGATCATCATGTCGACGAAGATTCCGCCACTGACCTTGATGTATTCCACCGGAGGCGGTGCCGGGTCTCGGCTGGAAATCCGTGCGATGTGTGGATCTCCCACTCGGCCGGATGCCACTGCTTCCTGAACGGCAGCATGGGTGGGGTCGAATCGACGATTGAAGCCGACCATGAACGCTACGCCGTGTTCATGAACCGCACTGAGAGCCTTGTCCACCTCGCTGATGTCCAAGCTGATCGGCTTCTCGCAGAAGATCGCCTTGCCGGCGGCTGCCGCCCTGGTGATCAGCTCGACGTGCGTGTCAGTACTACTGCAAATGGCCACGGCATCGACGGAGTCGGATTCCAGAATCTCGTCGATGGACATCACCGGTACGCGCAGCGCATCAGCGACCTGAGCCGCCGAGGCATCGTTGACATCGAACACCGCGGCTACCTCGGCGCCGTCGGTTTCGTTCGCGATGATGTCTGCATGCATTCGCCCGATGCGACCGACACCAAGCACACCTATACGCACTGTCACAAGAGCTCCTGATTCACCGGGGGTTGATGTCCCCATGTTAGTGACGCACGCACAGCGGCCTGGGCACCCAAGCCTGCTCGCTTGGGGCGATGACGTACCGGCAGTGAATCAGCCCGTAGCGCCGAGCTCGTGCGCGAGGGCGTCGAGCTCTGCTCCACCGGCCATAGCCTTCACGAGCTCTTCTCGCGACACGTTTTCCTTGGTGTACTCAGCCATCATCTGTCCGCGATTGAGCAGATAGAAGTTGTCGCCGACGAGATACGCATGGTGTGGATTGTGGGTGATGAATACGACGGACACACCGGCATCGGCGGCGTTTCTGATGTGCTTGAGAACGACGCCGGATTGCTTCACACCGAGGGCACTGGTGGGCTCGTCGAGGATAAGCACGTTGGCGCCGAAGTGCACTGCGCGGGCGATCGACACCGCCTGGCGCTCCCCTCCGGACAGGGTTCCCACGGGCTGCTCGGTGTCCCGAATATCGATTCCCATCTCGGCTAGTTCGGCCTTGCACGATTCCTTGGCGTACTTGGTCCGCAGTCCCTTGAATGGCCAAAAGCCGCGGGTGGGCTCATTGCCGAGGTAGAAGTTCCGCCACACCGCCATCAGGGGCACGGTCGCGAGATCCTGGAACACGGTGGCGATACCCATATCCAGAGCCTCACGCGGAGAACCGAACGTGGTGGGTTCGCCGTTGACATACATCTGTCCGTCCGACGGCGTGTGGACGCCGCTGAGGATCTTGATCAGCGTCGACTTTCCGGCACCGTTATCTCCAAGAACACAGGTGACCTGATTCTTCGGCACGCTCATCGAGACATCCGACAGGGCGATAACGCTGCCGAAGCGCTTCCCGACGTTCTCGAGCGCGAGAGCTGCTGGTTCGTGCGAGGAAGTCTCGGTCATTTTCGAGCTCCTTGGAATCGACGACGGATCAAGGAATTGGTAAGAACGGCCACGAAGAGGATCAAGCCGAGGAACAGCCAGGTCCAGTCGGTGTTCCATTGGGCGTAGGCGATACCGATGAAGGCCATTCCGATGATGGCCGCACCGATGGTTCCACCGATCGCGGATCCGTACCCTCCGGTCAGCAAGCAGCCGCCGACGACGGCCGCGATGATGAAGATGAACTCCTGCGTCACCCCCTGACCGGCCTGCATGGATTTCAGGCGCATCAAACTGATGATGCCGACCAGGCACGACGACATGGAGACGTACATGAACAGCATGATCTTCGTGCGGCGCACCGGAACACCGACGTTGCGCGCGGCGTTCGAGTCACCACCGACGGCGAAGATCCAGTTGCCGAATCGCGTGCGCGTGAGAACCAAGGTGGCAAGGACGGTGAGAACGAGCCACCAGACCACGGCGATGCGGAAACTGTAGGCCGAGAAGTCGGAAGCGAAGACAGCTTTGGCGCTCTCGTAGCCGGGTCGAGGGGAGCCGTCGGGCAGTTCCGCTATTCCGGCGACGCGAACGGTATCGGTGAGCAGCTTGGTCACGCCGAGGTTGATTCCCCGAAGCGAGAAGAACATGGCCAGGGTCACGATGAAGGAGGGCAGCCCAGTCGTGACGACCAACCAGCCGTTGGTGAAGCCGATGGCGGCGGCGAAGAGGAACGTCAGGAAAATGGATGGCCAGACACCGATGTTGTACTCGGTCATCAGCAGGCCGGCGAACAGGCCCGACGAGCCGATCATGACTCCGCTGGAGAGGTCGAATTCCCCGCCGATCATCAGCAGCGCCACGGCGATAGCGATGATGCCGTACGTCGAGGCGACGTCCGTCCATCGAGCTGTGCCGTCGAGCGAGAAGAATGTTCCGGTTTGGTCGGCGACCGCGAAGAAGACGTAGACGACGAGGGCACCCATCAGGGCGCCGATCTCGGGTCGACGCATGAGGCGCGTCAAGGGGCTTGCCTTGTTTACGCGCTCGTCCACTGCTGTTGCTGTCGACATCTGCCCTCTCAATCAGTGGTGAGTGCTGGGAAGAACGTACCGGCGCTCAACCCGCCCGTGGGAGAAACGACGTAAGTCACGCCTAAATGCGGTTGAGGGGTGGAGCCTTGCGGCTCCACCCCTCACCACTGGTTCTAGCGAGTGCCGTTTGCTGCCAGTTCCTGGACCAGCTCGGCGTTCTCCTGAAGAACGAAGCCAGGACCGGTGTAGACGGGCTGTCCACCACCGAGCTCGTGGCCGTTGATCAGGTTCAGGTACAGCAGCACAACGGACATGTAGCCCTGCGCGTACTGCTGCTGATCGATGGCGAATGCGAGATCACCATCGGCGATCGACTGCACGGCTTCGCCGGACAGGTCGACGGTGCCGATCATGATGTCGCGACCAACTGCCTCGGCGGCCGGCTGTGCGGCCTGCGTGGCGATGTCGGCGTTGAGAGCGAACACCGCGTCGATGTCCGGATCAGCCTCGAGCTTGGCCTGAATCTCAGCCTGGCTCTGGGCGATGTCGGCGAGTCCCGCGCTGAGCTGCAGGTTCTCGACGTTGCCGAACGTGTCAGCGGCGCCGTCGCAGCGCTCCTGGAGACCGATGTTGTTCTGCTCCTGGATCGGGCAGAGCACCTTCGACTTGCCGGCTTCCTTGAACTTCAGGCCGGCCTCTTGACCAGCGATGAACTCGTCCTGACCCACGTGGGTGAACGCACCGAGGTCCTTGAAGACCTTGGAACCGGAGTTCATGGTGACGATGGCGATTCCCGCCTCATCGGCCTTGGCCAACGCGTCAGAGATTGCGTCCGGGTTCGGAGCGGAAACCGCGATGCCCTCGCAGCCCTCGGAAATGAAGGACTCGATCAACTGCGCCTGCAGCTGAGCATCGTTGGTCGTCTCCTGGTACGTGAACTGAACGGGAAGATCCGCGCCAGCCTTGTCGGCACCAGCCTTGGCGACCGACCAGAATCCGCCACCGTCACCGTGGGTGACCATGCAGATCTTGGGACCGGTGGCACCGGAATCGCCGGAGTCCTCGGAATCTCCGGAGTCGCCGGAATCTTCGCTTGCTGCGGCGTCGTCCGTGGACTCTGCCGCGCTATCGCTGTCGGAGCTCGAGCACCCCGCCAGCACAAGTGCCGATGCCGCGACCGCGGCGATGGCAAGCTTGCCAACCTTCATGAATAACCTCCTAGGCGCCTGTTAGACGCATTGCTTTGAACAGCGTTGAGCCGAAACTACAGCCCGCTGGATACCCCCGCGACCAGAGTTTTGGAACGCTCCAATTCCCGCAGTGTTCTACGTCACGCTGCCGAAGGGAAGCCCCGACGCCCATGCGTTACCAAGTCGTTACCGCTCGTTGTCGGAGCCGAGACTCTCGGCCCTAGGACGCCCTCGCCCAGTCCATTCCCCACCGGGGTAGGCCCTGCTACGGGGCCAGGTCGACCACCGGCTCCCAGCCCCGCGAGGTCCACGAATCGATCAGAGCCTGCTGCACGCTGACGACATCGACGGCTTCACGAAAGCCCGGGCTGAAACGCTCGCCACCGGCCAAAGATTCCAAGAACACGTGGTCCTCGATCGCCACGAGATCTTCGAAGCCGATCGCGTTGGCCTGGCCGGGAACGAAAGCTCCGTGGAAGGGAAAGCGGTCACCGCCGTAAATGGTTGTGTATCCCGAACTTGGATCGTCCGTGAGCCGGTAGAAGCGCAACTCATTCATGGTCTCGAGGTTCCATTCCAAGGCACCCTTGGTGCCATACACGGCGAAAGAATTCTGACTCTCAGGTCCAACCATGGTTCGACTCGACTCGAATGTTCCGGTCGCTCCATTGGCGAACGTGCACAGCATCGAAGCAAAGTCCTCATTTTCCACTTCGCCCTTCGGGTCATCCGGAGCTCCTCGACCGTAGTGACCGGCGGCTCCTTGGGCGATTGGCCGATGGGTAATGGTGTTGTTCTTCATACCCGTGACCTCGGCGATCGGGCCGACGAGGAACTGCGCCATGGACACCGAGTGACTGAGGATGTCGCTGGTGACTCCATAGCCCGCCTGATCCATAAAGAAACGCCACGTGAGCAGGCCCAACTCGTCGCTCCCGTACATCGACAGGAAGTGCCCACGGTAGTGCGTGATGTCGCCGAGTTGACCTGAATCGATCAGGGACTTCGCGTGGATGACCAAGGGGGCCCACAGGTAGTTGTAACCGACGCCAGTGGCGACTCCTGCCGCCTGGGCAACCTGGTAGGCCCGCACGGCCTGCTCGGGCTTGCCGCCGATGGGCTTCTCGCTGAAGACAGCCTTACCCGCCGCGGTCGCCGCTTCGATCATCGGAATGTGCAGCATGTTGGGAGCAGTCACCCACACGGCGTCGACGTCGTCCGCGCTCACCGCCTCTTCCCAGTTCTCCACCGACCGCTCAAACCCGAAGTCCTCAACCGCGCGGGTCCGCCGAGACTCCTCGGTATCCGCACAGACCACCAGGTGGGGATCGACCGATCGCTCCGGAAACAGCGAAGGAATACGCAACATCGATCTGCTGTGCGCCTGGCCCATCCAGCCAAGACCGAGAACAGCAACGCCAACGTGCTTCTTCATGGGTGCGATCACCTATTTCTTCACTCGTCCGGTGGCCGACGTCATCGGCAACCGCGGATCTTGTTCCATTCCGGCCCACGATTCCCGGATCCAGTGTTGGTCAGGGTCGTCGCAGAACGCCATCGTGCGGTCCTCCCCCGGACCGGCCAAAACATTCAGGAA
>CALKMY010000030.1 GCA_938091275.1 Candidatus Nanopelagicales bacterium
TCAATTGGGGACGTTCCCGGGTGGAATCCACGTGGAGCTCACCGGCGACGACGTCACCGAGTGCATCGGCGGCACAGCCGGTGTCGCCGAAACCGACCTACATCAGCGCTACGAAACGGCCTGTGATCCTCGGTTGAATCGCGAGCAGAGCTTGGAGCTCGCGTTTCTCGTCGCGGACATGCTGCTCAAGCGCTGATCAACACACGGGTCGACGTGGCCATGGACCGCCGAGCACGGCTGAGCGCCATCATGAAGCGAGACGGGTCCATGTGCGTGTGGTGCCGCCGGGACATCGACACGGACCTCGTCGCGGCGACGACTGAGCATCTTGTGCCCCGCATCAAAGGCGGACCGAGTTGGTTGGAAAACGAAGTGGCTGCCTGTCGGCGGTGCAACGGTGAGCGCGGCCACCGAACGCCTGCCGAGTGGATCGAGGAGTGTCAACGCCGCGGCTGGGAACCGGCGATCGCCACGGTGATTGGCGTGTTCGAGGAGTTCCAGACGAAGGTCGCCCGCGAGGGAGGCGCACGACGAGCCCGGCCGTACGTGGACAGTCAGCTGCGGCGGCTGCGCAACATGCGGGTGGGGTGACGCCTGGCGATGCGCTCGATTCAGATGATGCGCAGTATCACTGTGGTCCCGCGGGGGACGAGCTCACCCGGTGACGGCGACTGATCAAAGACACGATTTAAGCGCGTGACTGCGCCGTCATCGATTTCTGCCACGAGTCCTAGACGTTCGAGTTCGGCGACGGCGTTGTCCTGACGCCTATCGATCAAGTCCGGCACTTCCACCGGAGGTGGACCCTTGGACACCACGATCTTCACCGTGCTGCCCGAGTCGACCACGGTGGCAGCCTTTGGAGACATGGACACAACCCGACCCTGGGCAACGGATTCGGAAAACTCCTTCACAGCCGAGACTTGAACCCCAGCCTGTTCTAGACGCTTGATGGCTACGGCCTGTTTCTTGCCGGTGATATCCGCAAGCTCGACCGGCTCAGGGCCCTTGGAAATGATCAGATCCACCGGCGTATCCACAGGCACCGGTTCGCCCATGGGGGGATCGGTGCTGGCGACTTGTCCGGTGGGGACTTGATCGTCGAAGGCCTCCACTCGACCCCCGGATGCCAGACCAGCGGAGACGATTGCCTCGGTGGCCTCCTTCGGTGTGGAGCCCCGAACATCCGGGACGGCGTAGCGTTCGGCCCCGAGCGAGACGACGACGCCGACGGTTCCCGAGGCGGCGATGCCCTCTCCCGGGCCCGGGTCTGTCGTCAGCACCGAGCCGGCGGGGATGGTTTCGCTGTATTGCTCGGCCGTTGCCTCGATCGCCAAGCCCTCGGCCGCGAGGGTCGCCGTGGCTTCGTCGAAGGTTTGACCGACCACATCGGGTGTGGGGGAGTAGGTACCGGGGCCGACGGCTAGCCACCAGCCGGCTACGCCAGCGCCGGCGATCGTGACGATGACCGCGAGCGCGACGAACAGGCGCAGTCCTCGCCGCGGCCGCTGGTCCTCGTACTCGCCGAAGTCGTCGTCATCGAAATCGTCAGAATCCCCGTAATCCCGGTATCCGTCGTCGGCCTCGGTCATAACGTCGCTTCCGGAGCGAGGCTCGTATCCCCGTCCGCCACCTGCCTCCACAGGGTTGTTCAAGCCGACGACCAACGTGTCGTTCATCGCGGGGGCGTCCATGAACGGTGTCGGAGCCGGAAGGGACGCTCGGGCTCGCCGGACGTCGGCAAGGAAATCCTGACTGTTTCGGTACCGCTGCCCCGGGTCACGGCGAGTGGCGGTGCGAACGATCGCATCAGCTTCCGGGGGAACCCCACTGCTCACACTCGATGGAGCGGGAACGTCGGAATTCACGTGCTGGTACGCGACCGACAACGGACTGTCGCCACCGTGCGGAACCTGTCCGGTGACCATTTCGAACAAGCAGATGCCGGCGGCGTAGAAATCCGTGCGCTCATCCGCCTCTCCGCTTTCCACCTGTTCGGGCGCCAGATACGCCACCGTGCCGATCAAGACGCCGGCCGTTGCGTTGGTTTCGGACGTGGCGACAGCCCGGGCGAGGCCGAAGTCGGCCACCTTGACTCGGCCATCGTGAGAGATCAGGACGTTCTCGGGCTTGATGTCTCGATGCACCAGTCCCGCTGCGTGCGCCGCAGCAAGCGCCTCCACGACGGGCTCGAGGAAGACCAAGGCCTGTTCGGTCGTGAGGGGTCCGTAGTCACGAATGACGTCGCGCAGTGTTCGACCGGGAATGAGCTCCATGGCCAGGTACACCAGCCCGTCGGCCTCGCCCTGGTCGTAGACAGCGACCACGTGCGGGTGGGAGAGCCGAGCGGCCGACTTGGCCTCACGTTCGAAACGGGCGACGAATCCCGGATCGGCGGCCAAGTGCGGATGCATGACCTTCAAGGCCACCAGACGGTCGAGACGAAGATCAACCGCCTCGTACACCGTTGCCATCCCGCCGCGTGCGAGAAGTGCGCGAACCTCGTAGCGAGAACCAATCACCTTGCCGACGAGTCCCGCGCGCGCACCCGACTCCATTCTTGCGAGTGTAGGTCGGTGCTCGCGCCCTCTTGGGGAGCCACGCTGCCTTCGATTTGCTCGGCTACGCCAGCAACATCTCGATCGCTGGGCGGACAGGAGCGACTCGTTGCGGCAACGACCCGGCAGCGATATGGAGCAACTGCTCGTTGA
>CALKMY010000031.1 GCA_938091275.1 Candidatus Nanopelagicales bacterium
CTACTCGTTTCTCACGGCAGTGCAAACACCGGTGGTCTTTTTGGACCGTCGACCCGAGGGGCTGGACTCCGGGGCGATTCTTGTCGACGACCACGGATGGGCCAAGCGGGCGACCGAGCACTTGTGTCGGCATGGTCACCAACGGATAGCGATCGTGGCGGGCGACGTGAGAATCAAGACATCTGCCTATCGGCTCCAGGGTTACCGAAGCGCACTACGCGAGTGGTCCCTTGATGTGGACTCTCGCCTTGAGGCCCTGGGCTGTGAGCAGGCCGACGACGCCTACCGGGCAACGCTCGAGTTACTCGACCTCGAGCAACCCCCGACGGCAATCTTCAGCGCCCGCTCGGAAACGACCGTCGGCGTGATCAATGCTTTGCACCACCAGGACCGAACCGATACGGCGCTGGTGTCCTTCGGAGACGTGGAACTCGCGGACCTGCTTTCGCCTCCGGTTACCGTCGTTGACCACAGTGCTCGGACCCTGGCGCGGCGGGCACTGGAGCGGTTGCGCGGGCGGATGCGCGGCGGCGCGGAAACTCCTGACGACGAGATCATCGACATGAGACTGATCGAACGCGGATCCGGTGAAATCCGCCCCAGGGTTGCTTCGGCCGCAACGGGGGGTGGAGTCCGGTGAGACGCGAAAAGGTTGTTGTCGGGGTCGATGTCGGAACGACGAGCATGAAGGTAGCAGCTTTCGCGTTGGACGGGCGCAGTCTCGGTGAGGCGAGCGTGGTGACCCCGTGGAACGTCGGTGCCGGGGGTGAGACTGATTTAGATGTCGAGCGCTTGACGCGCGACTTCATCGACCTCGTGACCGAACTCGTGGAGACGACCGGAACACAGCCCATCGGCATCGGCATTACGGGAATGGCCGAGACCGGTGTTGTCGTCGATGAACACGGTGCTGCGCGACATCGTGCCTTCGCGTGGTTCGACCAACGTGGGGCCGCCGAACTCGACGACTTGCCACCGAACCTTCGCGACGCGTTTGCGGGGACCACGGGCCTGGCACTGAAGGCCGAGTGCTCGTTGTCGAAGTTGTTGTGGCTGCAAGCGCAGGGATTCACCATCAACACTGGCGACGTGTGGCTGAATGCGCAGGAGTTCCTTGGTTTTCGTCTCACCGGAACCCGTGCGACCGAGCCGTCGTTGGCATCGCGTACTGCCTTGTGGGATCAAGACGGTCGGCCGTGGACTCAAGCGCTGGACCTCATCGGGGCATCGCAGGACTTCATTCCGCCCTTCGTCGGGGCGGGAACCAGCCTGGGAGTCGTCGGGGATGGGTGCCCGGAGAGCATGCAGGGAGCAGTCGTCACGGTCACCGGGCACGATCATCTGGTCGCTGCGATCGGTTCGGGTGCGGTCGGGTCCAATCAATTGTTCAACTCCTGCGGGACGGCAGACGTCCTCGTGCGCAGCGTTCCGTGGGTGATCGATGCCGACTCGCGCGCACAACTCGTGGCCGGTGGCCTGTCGGTGGGACGTCACGCTCTTAGCGGTCATACGGCTGTACTCGGAGCAACCAGGTTCGGGTTGGTGATGGAGCGCGTCATGGCGATGTTGGGTGTCAATGACCACGCAGAACGCTCCCGCCTGGTAAACGCATGGCAGAACGAGGGGTCGGGGAAAGATGTTGTCAGCGTGAGCGAGCCTGGCGGATGGGTAAACGAAGTTCGGATTTCGCTACACGACACGTGCTCGCCTGATGAGGTCGTCGCCGCGGCTATCGATTACGGAATCCAATCCATGCGGGGCTGCCTGGAGACCTTGACATCTGTCACCGGCCCATCCGATCAGGTCATTGCCGGGGGTGGCTGGGCGCAACTCGACGGGGTTCTGCGCGCCAAAGGCGGCCTGCTGGCGGGTCTGTCCCGAAGCGCCGTCACGCAGCCGGGCGTTCGGGGCGCGGCAGCGTTTGCCGGCATCGCCGCCGGGATGACCGATGAAGAGCTCACCCGCGAACTTGCGCGCCATGTCCAACCGCCTGGACAGCATCCACTACAACAACAGAAGGAGACCGTTTCGTGAAGACCTTGGCAGATATCGCAGATGACGACGGCACGTTCGCGATTATTGCGATGGACCAGCGCAACACCTTGCGGCGGATGTTCGACGCCGTTGGCGAGGAGGCGACGCCCGAGGTGATGGCCCAAGCCAAAGTCGATGTCGCTGCCAACCTCTCACCCGGTGCGACCGGGTTGCTGCTGGATCCGGATTTCGGTGTTCCGGCGGTGCGTGAATCAGGCCAGTTGGCGTCGACCTGTGGGTTGCTGGTGGCAGCCGAGCCGTCCGATCGCGGGAACTACAACGGAGAACCGCGCGCCCATCGCATAGAAGAACAGAACGGCCGCTGGGTTCTCGACCAAGGCGGTGATGCGGTGAAGTTTCTCGTCCAGGTGAATGCTCTTCGCCAGGCAGCACCAGGTGAACCCGATCTTGTCGCCGAAGCGCTGGACGTTGTTCGCGCCGTGGTGGAGGACTGTAAGGCCGCAGGCATCCCTAGTGTGATCGAGAACTTGGTCTACCCGCTGCCGGGTGAGGAGCCCTTGGCGGGTGAGGTGAAGTCCGAGGCGATCGTCCAATCGGCCATCGCGCTGTCCGAACTGGGGATGGACTTGCTGAAGTTGGAGTACCCAGGCAGCCCCCAGGCATGTCGACAGCTGGCCGACTCGATCAATGTCCCGTGGGCGGTTCTAAGCGCCGGGGTGGACTTTGAGGAATTCACCGAAGTTCTCCGCATCTCCTGCGACGAGGGAGGAGCCTCTGGTTTCATTGCCGGACGCGCGCTGTGGAAAGAGTCCATCGGAATGAGCGCGAGCGAACGCGCCAAATTCTTCACTGAGCAGTCGGCGCCTCGTTTGGACGCATGCCGTGAGGCGATTAGTGGACGGGCCACGCCATGGATGAACGCGACGACGGGAGCGAGGTAGGTATGCCGCTATTGGAGGCACGAGGCATCGTTCGAACCTACGGGCAGGTGGTCGCGCTCGATGGGTGTGATTTCGATGTCGAGCCGGGTGAGGTCACGGCACTGATCGGTGACAACGGTGCCGGAAAGAGCACGTTGATCAAGATCATGTCCGGTGCCGAAGAAATGGAAGATGGCCAGATCAGTTTCATGGGTGAAGACGTCACCATGAGCAGTCCCTCGGTTGCTCGTGATCTCGGCATTGAGACGGTCTTTCAGGATCTCGCGCTGTGTCCTCACCTCGACCCGGTGCGCAATCTTTACCTCGGTCGTGAGGTGCGTCGTCGCGCCCCCCTGGGATGGCTCGGCTTCATGGACAACAAGAAGATGCGGGAGAACTCCGGCGAGGCTTTCGCTGAGCTGGGTGCCACCGTCCGCGCACTATCGGTGCCGGTGGGGGATATGTCCGGTGGGCAGAAGCAGAGTGTTGCCGTGGCTCGCGCAGCCTCCTGGGCAAACAAGATCATCTTCCTCGATGAGCCGACGGCCGCCCTGGGAGTCGTCCAGACCCACAACGTTCTCGAGCTGATCAAGCGGGTTCGAGATAAGGGCATAGGTGTGGTCTTCATCTCCCACTCGATGCCGGAGGTGCTCGGCGTCGCGGATCGCGTCCAGGTCCTGCGCCGTGGTCGTCGCGTCGCGACTTACCAATCTGCAGACACATCACTCGAAGAACTCGTCGGCGCCATGACGGGTGCGTTGGATGAGGAGAGATTGTGACCGCGACTCAGGAAGCCCAAGTAGAGGAGATCGTCGCTGACGACAATCGCAGCGTCATCCGCAGCATCACACGAGCTCAAGCAACCCAGATCGTTCTCGTCCTCCTCGGCATGATGGTGCTCTTCACGATCATCAACCCGGACGCCTTCTTGAGTGTCTTTAACTTCCGATCGATCATCGTGAACGCTTCGATTTTCATCGTTCTGGGAGTGGGCGTCACCTTCGTGATCATCACTGCGGGGATCGATCTGTCCATCGGCTCGGTCCTGGTCTTCGCGAGCGTCATGTCGGCGCTGGTGATGGAGAGCCTGGGCACCGAAGGATGGGCTATCGCGGCGGTCGGTGCGGTCGTGGCGGTACTCGCCGGTGCGCTGTGGGGGTTCATCAACGGCTTCTTGGTTGCCAAAGCAAATGTTCCCGCCTTCATTGTCACGCTGGGCACCATGGGTATGGCTCTGGGTATTTCGCAGGTCATCACCGGCGGCATCGATCTGTACAACGTGCCGGAGGTTCTCGTAGACACCGTCGGCTTCGGAGACATCGTCTGGCAGATTCCCACCCTCGCGGTTATCGCACTGGTGATCGTTGTGTTGGGCGGCATATTGCTGCACAAGACCAAGTTCGGGCTGTACACCTACGCCCTCGGCTCCAACCTGGAGGCGTGTCGGCGTATTGGCATCCGGGTCGACAAGCAGTTGATCTGGGTCTACATCGTTTCGGGCGTGTGTGCCGGCATCGGCGGCTATCTCAGCCTCGCGCTATATCAGCAGACCACGATCGCGGGTAACTCGCTCA
>CALKMY010000032.1 GCA_938091275.1 Candidatus Nanopelagicales bacterium
CGGTCACCCGGTTGCCCTGGTGCATGCGGATGACCAGCGACTGCAACACATGGCCCTGCTCGACGCTGTCATCAACAACGGGGACCGCAAAGGTGGGCATGTCATCACGGACGACACTGGACGGGTATGGGCCATCGACCACGGTGTGTCCTTGGCGAGTGAACCGAAACTGCGGACCGTTCTGTGGGGATGGGCCGGGGAATCAATCCATGCTCAGGACGTGCTTCGGTTGCAGCAACTCCTGACAATGCTGGAAGACGAGGACCGAGACACGAAGGATGGGACGTCCGTTGCCGAACTAGCCGCATTCGTGAACGCAGACGAGTTGGTGGCATTGACGGCTCGCGTGCGCACCTTGATTGACACGGGGCGCTACCCGTTTCCCCATGAGGAGTGGCCCGCCATTCCGTGGCCGGTCTTCTAAGCGCGCGCCGCTGCGTTGCGCATGCCTGAGTAGGCTTCCCGCGTGGAGTCATGGTCGGCACCTATGCCGCGCGCTCTGCGCGGAAAGGGAAAACCACTCGCTCTTTTCGATACCTCGACCGGTGTCGTCCGCCCGACTGCGCCCGGGCCACACGCGACGATGTACGTGTGCGGGATAACCCCGTATGACGCAACACATATCGGGCATGCGAATACCTATGTTGCCTTCGACATGATCAATCGGGTCTGGCGAGACGCAGGGCATCAGGTTCGGTACGTCCAAAATGTCACAGACATCGATGACCCCTTGCTGGAGCGGGCCGTCGCCACCGGTGAGAACTGGAGAGAGATCGCCGACCGTGAGACAGCTCTGTTTCGTGACGATATGGCCGGTCTCAACGTATTGCCCCCCGATCACTACATCGGCGCTGTGGAGTCGATCCCATCCGTCGCCCGCAAAGTGATGGAACTGCAGGAGTCCGGGGACGTCTACGCCGTCGATGACGATCTCTACTTCCGGGTGAGGAACGACGAACGCTTCGGATCCATCGCGGGCTTGGACGAAAACGACATGGTGGCCGTGTTCGCCGAACGTGGGGGAGATCCGGGGCGGCAAGGCAAGGAACATCCTCTGGATTGCCTTGTGTGGCAGAACGCACGTCCCGAAGAACCGGCCTGGGATACGCCCCTGGGACACGGCCGACCCGGATGGCACATTGAATGCGCCGCGATCGCCCTTGACTACCTCGGTCCCACCATCGATATCCAGGGAGGGGGCTCAGATCTTGCATTTCCCCATCACGAAATGGGTGCATCCGAGGTGCATCGATTGACCGGCGAATGGCCGTTTGCCCGGCATTACGTGCACTCCGGGATGGTCGCGTGGCAGGGGCACAAGATGAGCAAGTCCCGAGGCAATTTGGTCTTCGTCTCGCAGTTGGTCCGGGAGGGAACCGACCCGATGGCTATACGGCTAGCGCTGCTCGCCCATCACTATCGAACAGATTGGGTCTGGACGCCGCACGGACTCGAAGGGGCACGTGAGCGGCTTCAGCGCTGGACAGCGGCAAGTCAACTGCCGTATGGCCCGCCCGTCGATCCGCTGATCGATCGAGTCCGGGAGGTTCTCGCGGATGATCTGCGCACGCCGTCTGCACTGGATGCGGTCGATTCGTGGGTTCACACCGCCCTCACCCGGGGTGGGCAGGACCCCGCGAGTCCCGGCGAGATGGCCACTGTGGTGGACACCCTTCTGGGCATTCGGCTCACGTGATGATGACGTGCAGGGGAGAGTGATATGGCTGAACGGGTAGCGATTGATCCAACAGTGTGCCCGGCATGGTCGACGCTACGTCACGAGGCGCATCGAATGCGTGACGAGTCCATTCGGTCACTTTTACGTAGTGACCGGGAATTTCTGAGAATTGACGCAGCCGGAATGTCCTTCGACTTCAGTCGACAGCGACTCGATTCTCCTGTGCTCGAATCTTTGGTCGCCCTTGCCGAGCAGACCGGTGTCCGGCAATCCATCGATGCGATGTTCGCCGGTACCAGGGTGAACAGCACCGAAGGCAGAGCGGCGCTGCACGTGGCTCTGCGCGGCCGGCCGAGTGATTCGTTCACCGTTGACGGCGAGGACGTGTCCGATGCCGTGGAGAACGTCGTGGGACGCATGGAAGAGTTCGCCGATCGGGTGCGATCGGGTGCTCACCGGGGCGCCACCGGAGAGCGCATCACCGACGTTGTGAATATCGGGATCGGGGGCTCGGACCTCGGTCCAGCGATGGCTTATCAGGCGCTGCGGGCCTATCGCGACCCGAACATCACTTGTCATTTCGTCTCGAATGTCGATCCCGCAGACATCATCGAGGTGCTCAGTCGCGTCACGCCCGAGAAGACTCTGTTCATCATCGCGTCGAAGACATTCACCACTGCGGAGACGATGATCAACGCCGAGCACGCCCGAACCTGGATTGTTGACCACCTTGGCGACGGCGCGGTCGGTGCGCATTTCGCCGCGGTCAGCACCGCCGAGCAGTTCGCCGACGACTTCGGGATCGAACGACAGAACATCTTCGGTTTTTGGGATTGGGTGGGCGGTCGCTACTCGCTGACGTCCGCGGTAGGCCTGTCCACCATGCTCGCGATAGGCCCGCTGCGGTTTCGAGAGCTGCTCGACGGTGCTCGAGCGATGGACATTCACTTCCGCGACACAGCCCTCGCCGACAATGCCCCGGTGCTGATGGGGCTGTGCGCCGTGTGGAACCGGAGCTTTCTTCAGATGTCGACTTCCGCGGTACTGCCCTATAGCCGTGATCTCGCTCGACTGCCGGCGTATCTGCAGCAGTTGACCATGGAGAGCAATGGCAAATCGGTCCGAATTGATGGATCACCGGTCACCTATGACACCGGTGCCATCTACTGGGGCGAACCAGGCACGAATGGCCAGCATTCGTTCTTCCAGTTGCTGCACCAGGGGACCGATGAGGTCTGCAGCGACATCATCCTTGCGGCCCGACCGACGTCTTCGGATAGGCAGTCCGGTGGCCAGATCGACGACCAACACGACGTCCTTGTCGCTCACGCGCTGGCTCAGGCCTCTGTTCTGTCCGTTGGCCTGACACGTGAAGAAGTGGCCGCAACAGGTGTCAGCGAGGATCTCGTGCCACACAAGGTGATGCCGGGAAACAGGCCGGTAAGCGTGATCATGATGGATCAACTCACGCCCCTCTCACTCGGAGCGTTGCTGGCCGCCTACGAGCACAGCGTTTTCGTGCAGGCCTCTGTATGGCAGATAAATCCCTTCGACCAGTGGGGCGTGGAACTAGGCAAGAAGGTCGCTAGCGGGATCGTGGACGACATTCACCAACGGCAGGTGGACGATCCGGAACTCGACCCGGCCACCCGTGCATCCCTGGCCGCCCTCTTGGTTCGTCGGGACCAACCTCGGTCCTAGAACCCCACGCGAGCGGCTGGCCGGGTGTGGACGTCAGTCGACGTTACGCCGTTTGAGATACCTCTCGAATTCCCGCGCGATCGCCTCTCCACTGGCTTCGGGGAGCTCGGTCGTGTCGCGAGCCTGCTCCAACTGGCGGACGTAATCGGCGACTTCCTCATCGTCCTCGGCGAGCTCGTCGACACCGACTTCCCAGGCCCTCGCCTCTTCCACCAAGTCACCGAGCGGGACCGGGATGTCCAGCACGTCCTCGATCTTGCGCACGAGGGCCAGCGTCGCCTTAGGGCAGGGCGGCTGACCGACGTAATGCGGCACGGCCGCCCACAGCGAAATCGAGGGCACCTCGAACCGCTGACACGCTTCGTGC